>NZ_LXWA01000074.1:0-18811 GCF_001652315.1 Psychrobacter sp. SHUES1
GCTTCTGCCAATTTGCTGTGACGACCTCGACGATGACGATCGTAGAGACTTTCAAGTCCTCGTTCATAATATCGCTTCAATGTCCGTCTGGCAGTTTCAGGATGTATGCAGAGGTCTTTGGCAATATCGTTAGTGGCTTTGCCTATACTATATTGGTATAAGATGAGCAGGCGTAGTCGGGCTCTGGGATTGCGCTCAGTCTTTGAGTGTTTGCCAAAGTCATGGTCTTCTAGGTTATGTATTGGTATAGTCATAAGTGGATTATACTATATATCTTGGGTTTGGTATTAGTAGGCCAATAAAGACCAGTGATTTCGCGAATGTTATATAAGTACCAGCTCTTTTCATGTGACCGTCTCTTTGCGTGATTGTCCCCAATATAAAGGCTTTAGTGCAGGAAGATAATGGGTGATTTGTAAACAGCTGACAGGCAAAAAAACCTTTTAACCACTTATCTATCAATCAGCCAGCCTTGCTCGGTCGCATACTCAACCTGTTTCAATAGCCATTGATGAATACTCGGAAAGCTGTCTTTAATAAACCTTAGGACGCCAGTCACTTGCGAACGTGTCACCTCATGATCACTCCATGTTTTCCCGCCCGTATTTAAATTTAACAAAAATGGCAAAATTCGATCAACCACTCTCAGCAGCTCAGCCTCTTTGCTCCTGCCCGTTTCTTGCGCTTCCCAAATCTCACTTAAGTTTTTGATACCATTGCCACGCTCGGCTTGCAATCGAGCGATGCCCTCGCGCTCTCCAGCGTGAGCGTCAGCTCTACTATTGGCAAATAAAAATGTATCACCGGCATCAACTTCACCCAAGTCATGTATTAATGCCATTTTCAGCAATTTTTCATGATTAACATCAATCTCAAACTGTTCAGCAATTGACCAACAAGCCATCGCCAAATGCCAAGAGTGCTCGGCAGAATTCTCCAACCGATTTGTTTTCGTCACATAACTGCGCCGATTGACGCGTTTTAGCGCATCCAACTCTAATAAAAAATGCGTTACATCGTCAATATCAATATTTGCAGCAGTCGCAGGGTCGGTCGACGGTGTATGGTTGACACCATTAGAATAGGGTAACGTCATGATTCTCTCTAAATAACTGATAAATTTGAGCGCTGTCTTTTCACGCAAAGGCAGATATTATAGTAAATATTTAAGCACCGCGGCATTTATAGCCGTTATAAAAACCATAAACAATCTGCTTCGATATAATTTTTCGATAAAAAAATAGCGCCGATAGTATTGGCGCTATTTTATTTTTAAGAGTTATTAAGAAACTATTTTTAATAATTAAACTTGCTTAAGCATGAGGCTTAATTAGGCTACTTAATCAAATTGCTAATGGTTTTAAACGCTGGGTCTTTACTGCTGCGGCATAATTCAAACAGAATGGATTCTACCGTGCTAATCACACCACCAGCGCGGCGAATACGGCGAATCGCTTGCTTTTTATCATAAGGAAAGCGTGAGCCGACCGCATCACCAATGATAACGGGCTGCATGCCATTATCGAGTAAATCAAGCGCCGTTTGCATCACGCAGACATGCGCCTCTACCCCAAACAATAAAACGATACTACGATTTTGCTGGGCCAAATAATGCCACGAATCATCGTTATCGCAGGCGCTAAACGTCACTTTCTCAAAACTTTTGGCATTGTCACCTTCTAGTATATCGCGTATTTCAGGCAACGTATCGCCAAGTCCTTTTTTATACTGCTCATTGAGCATGATAGGAATATCGAGCGCTTGCAAACCCTTAATCAGAGTGACTGTTTTTTTAATGATACTTTCGTGGTCATAGATGTGTGGCGTCAAGCGTTCTTGGATATCGATAATCATCGCTTGGGTATTTTCGCGGGCGATACGATAAGTGCGATCGGTAATCATGGTAGACATAGTACACTCCTTGTACGACTGACCTTATTATTAAAGGCTATGTTAGATTTATCATGGGTGTTTTCGTTATTCTTCTTATTCCTATTTAGTCATAGTTTGCTAAGCGGGTCAATGAAGATAAATCTTATTAACAATTATGAACAGGATATTATAAAACCAGTTTTTAATTGACCAACGTAAAAACCCCTAGTTATCATGACTAGGGGTTTTTGTTAAAGATATAAAACTAAAAAGATTTATTAAAACGCTTAAACACGCTCAATCACAGTGGCGATACCTTGACCTAGGCCGATACACATAGTGGCAAGGCCAATCTCTGTATCCATTTGCTCCATGGCGTTTAGCAAAGTAACCGTGATCCGCGCGCCTGAACAGCCAAGCGGATGACCTAGGGCAATCGCGCCACCATTGACGTTGATGATGTCTTGCTTGTCGGTCAAGTTCAAGGCTTTCAGTACCGATAGTGCTTGAGCTGCAAACGCTTCGTTAAGCTCGATGGTTTGCATATCATCGATGCTCATGCCAGCGCGTTTTAGGGCTTTTTGGGTCGCAGGAACTGGACCATAACCCATGATAGCCGCATCACAACCAGCAACTGCCATACTACGAATACGCGCACGAGGTTTTAGACCCAAATCTTTGGCTTTTTGCGCGCTCATGACGAGCATCGCTGACGCACCGTCAGATAGAGCTGATGAAGTTGCTGCAGTGACTGTACCGCCTTTTGGATCAAAGGCTGGACGTAGCTTTTGCATTTGATCCATCGTCGCGTCTGGACGAATCACCTCATCGACAGTACATAGTTGCAAACGACCGGCGGCATCATGCCCTTCAATACCGATTATTTCATTGTCAAAACGACCTTCAGTGGTGGCAGCCCATGCACGGCGGTGCGACTCAAGACCAAAGGCATCTTGCTCTTCGCGAGTGATGTTGTTCATACGACCCAGCATTTCAGCAGTCAAGCCCATCATGTTTGAGGCTTTTGCATAATGTTTTGAAGCTTCAGGGTTTAAGTCAACGCCATGCATCATACCAACGTGACCCATATGCTCAACACCACCGATGATGAAAACCTCACCTTGGTTGGTCATAATTTGCGCAGCAGCTGTGTGTAGCGCCTGCATAGATGAGCCGCATAGACGGTTCACCGTTTGGCCGCCAGCAGTCTTTGGAATACCAGCTAGCAAGCCGATATTACGACCGATGTTTAAACCTTGCTCTAAAGTTTGGTTCACACAGCCCCAAATGATGTCTTCAACGTCGCGTGGGTCAAAGTCGTTACGCTCAACCAAGGCACGAACCAATTCAGCAGAAATGCTATCAGCGCGCACGTGGCGGAACATACCGTTTTTAGATTTACCCATTGCTGAGCGTACGCCATCTACGATGACCACGTCTTTTGGACTTAAAGTTGTCATACTATCTTCCTTTTCAATTTTTATTGTCAGTGGCAGTACCACAATGCTCGTCATATTTTATGTAAAAGATTATTCATAATAAATAAATCATCAACAACCTTATCGAGCGTGGGTACGGCACTTCATCCTAGTAATGACCGACCATTACGCGGTGGCGTAAAAAGTCTCGCCTGCGGCTGCCATATCGCGAATCTTTTGCGGCGCTTCATAGGCTTTGCCAAGGTGCGCGTATTTTTCGCATAGCGCCAAGTAGTTATCTAGACCCATTTGGTCGATATAACGGCAAGGGCCACCGCGGAATGGCGGGAAACCAACGCCCATAATCATCGCCATATCGGCTTCAGATGGCGTGCTGACGATGTTGTCTTCTAGGCAACGTACGGTTTCATTACAGAACGCGAGCATGGTGCGGTCGATGATGGTTTGATCATCAAAGGTTTGCTTGTCGCTATCTGTTGTCGCTTTTAATAGCTCATAAGTCGCTTCGTCAGCCACTTTCTTTGGCTTACCGCGCTTATCAGTCTCATATTTATAGAAACCAACACCGTTTTTCTGACCTAAACGATTGTTTTCATATAGATGCTCGATAGCACCTTTATAATCAGGCTTCATGCGATCAGGGAAACCTTCTGCCATCACTTCTGCGCCGTGTACGCCCGTATCTAAACCAACCACGTCGATTAGATAAGCAGGACCCATTGGCCAGCCGAATTTTTCCATGACTTTATCGACATGAGCAAAATCCGCACCTTGCTTAAGCAGCAAATCAAAGGCACCAAAGTATGGGAACAACACACGGTTTACTAAGAATCCTGGGCAGTCATTGACCACAACTGGCACTTTGCCCATTTTAGATGCTAATGCAACGGTGGTTGCAATCGCTTCTTCAGATGATTTCTTACCGCGGATAACTTCAACGAGTGGCATACGATGTACTGGGTTAAAGAAATGCATGCCAACGAAGTTTTCTGGACGCGCAAGTGCTTCAGCCAGATAAGTAATAGAAATCGTCGAGGTGTTTGACGCTAAGATACAATCGTCTTTTACCAGACCTTCAACTTCTTTGAGTACCGCACGCTTGACGTTTGGATTTTCTACCACGGCTTCGATAACGATGTCAGTCTCTGCAAAATCACCATAGTTTAAAGTCGGACGGATACGGCTTAGCGTTTCGCCCATTTTTGCTGGGGTCATCTTTTTGCGTTCGACCATTTTGCCAAGTAGCTTGCTGGCTTCGCCCATACCAAGGTCTAATTGCTCAGACTTGATATCTTTCATGATGATTGGCAAGCCTTTGCTGGCTGCCTGATAGGCGATACCGCCGCCCATGATACCGGCGCCAAGTACGGCCGCTTCAGTAATTTCATGTGCTTTTTTGCTGTGCTGCTTGGCAAGTTTTTTCACCAATTGATCGTTTAAGAATAGACCGACCAAGCTTTCTGCTTGTGGAGTTTTCGCCGCTTTGGCAAAACCAGCCGCTTCGACTTCGATTGCTTTATCACGTGGCAAATTAACGTGTTTTTCAATGGTTTCGATAGCGATTGCTGGCGCTGGGTACTGCTTAGGATTGGCTTTAGCAAAGATCATACCTTTGGCACTGTTAAACGCCATCGCTTGCTCAAGCTGGTTTAGCTTTACAGGATTCAGCTTTTCTTCACGCTTTGCTTGCCAATCAAGCTCACCTGAGATACATTTTTTGACTAGGTCAATGGCTGCATCTTGCAAATCATCTGCAGGAACGGTCGCATCCACTAGGCCAAGTTTTAACGCATCAAGTGGTTTTTTTGGCGTACCAGTGGCGATCAATTCAAGCGCATTGTCGATACCGATCACACGCGTACTACGCACCGTACCACCAAAGCCTGGGAAGATGCCCAATTGGGTTTCTGGTAGACCGATAATGGCTTTGTCGCTCATGACACGGTATTCACAAACCAAGGTCATCTCACAACCACCGCCAAGCGCGGCGCCATTGATGGCCGCTACTTTTGGAAATGGCAGGTCTTCAAAACGGTTGAAAGCGTCATTGATATTAACGACCCAATCTTTAATTTCGTTTTCTGGATTCTTAAATGAACCGACGAATTCTGTGATGTCCGCACCAGCGATAAACACGCCTTTGCTTGAGGTGACGATTAAGCCTTTAACGTCATCCGCTTTTTCTAGCGCTGTCACAACTTCAGCAAATTGCTTATTGGTTTCAGCATCAAACTTGTTCACGCTCTCATTTTCGGCGTTGTATTGCATGTTGGCGATGCCATCCTCTAGCATTGTCACCGTAATGCGATTTCCTTGGTATACCATTTGAAACTCCTTGCTATATAACGAAAGCTACGTTTTAAAATTAAAAGCTTTAAAATTAAAGGTCATAGTCAGTTATTGTTAGTAAAACGAGTAATAACACTGCCAACATACTGCTTTAAAAGTCAGTATATGAGCAGTGCAGATGTCTTTATTATCCAGCGCTCATGTTTGTATTCATTTTTTGTAACGCTATCAGGCAATAGCAAATATGAATACGGCGCTTCATTTATATACGTTTGTTACCGGTACTGATGTTATAAACACTGACTGAACATTGAGATGATGAGTCACTTAACTCAGGCTAAAAACCTATGTGCTAAGTGCCAGACCATTTTCACGCCAATTAGTGTAGGGGATTATGCCCCCGACTGTCACAAGCTAATACCATACTCGCAAGTCACTCTTAAGTCGACACCAACCCTTTACCTTGCGGCCAAGGTGCTTTAGGTGTCCGCCTGTATACTGAGATTTAAGATAGGAATTAGCCTTTATTATCAAAACACATCTAACTGCCAAGTTAAATCAATAATAGGTAACAAGGGTTTGTTGCATTATTACGCCTATTCAACGGGCTTTTTTACGCCAGTTTTTAACATTAAACCGCCAAAAATGCGTCATTGATAATACTCGTAGCATAAGGAATATAATCTATCATGCTACACTAGCGCTATTTTTATTATTCACCTGATTAATGGTTGGATTATGACTGTTTCCCCTGCTTCTACTTCTATGCCAAGCCCTATGTCTTCAACAACGGCTTCAAACACTGTTTCAACAACGGTGCCTTTTGCGAGCTTTAATAATAATACTGAACAATTTCATCGCGCCGTGCGCACGCAACTGGCGCAAGATATCGAGATGCTGTTTGCTTACGCTGAGCTGCCAAGTCCGCTGCTTGATGCCTGCCGTTATGTGATGACCGGTCAGGGTAAATTGGTACGGCCGTTATTGGTCGCCAGCGCCTTTGACAGTGTCCATCAAAGCAATGCGAATGACAATGTTAATAGGGCTGATGAATATGTCGATAAAAGCACTGATAAAGAAGCTAAGCAAATTCAGCAAAATAGCGATTTAGAATCACTACTAGAAAACGACTCCGATTACGATATGGCGCGCCGTGCAGCATTGGCGGTAGAGCTGTTGCATACTTATTCACTGGTGCATGATGACCTGCCTTGTATGGACGATGATGAGCTGCGCCGTGGTCAGCCAACTGCCCATATCGTCTTTGCAGAATCGACCGCCCTGCTCGCCGGTGACGTGCTACAGACGCTCGCCTTTGAGGTACTGACCGCAGAGCTGCCAACTTTTGCGCCGTATGACTCTGCTATCGCAAGCCAGCTTATCGCGATATTTGCGCCGCGCGCCAGACGCATGGTTTCTGGGCAAATGCTCGACCTCAATGCCGAAGCCAGCACTGGCATTTCACAAGATGATTTAGAAGCCATCCACCGTGATAAAACCGGTGCATTGATTGAAGCGGCGATGCTCATGGGCGGTATCTGTGCAGGTGCGACGGCGCCGCAGCGTATTGCCCTACAAGAGTGCGCGCAGCATATTGGTCTGGCTTTTCAAGTCCAAGACGATATCTTAGATGTGACCACCAGCACCGATACCCTTGGCAAACCTGCTGGCAGTGATGAAAAGTTAGACAAATCTACCTATGTGAAACTGATGGGCGTCGAGCAAGCGACCCGCTATGCGCAATCGCTATTTAATGACGGCCGTGCAGCCATTATCCGCGAGTTAAGCAGCCGTGAGCTGAGTGGTAAAAAAGACAGTGCAGACACTAACGCCTTATTGGCATTAATCGAATGGCTATGGTCACGTAAAAAATAAGCTCAGCAATAAACATTAAAAACGATAAAGAGTGGTCAACATGGATAGTACCCCTACTCAGCGTATCTACCTCGGCACTGGCGGCTATAGCGATACCGATCTGCTTGGTACGCTGTACCCAACCGGCACCAAAAAAACTGACTTCTTACGCGAATACGCCAAGCAATATGGCGCGGTTGAGATTAACAGTACCTTCTATGCGCCCATCGGGCAAAAAGCCTTTGCTGGTATGGTTGATAAAGCCTACGTACAAGCGGATAGTGAGTTGAAGTTCGCAGTCAAACTGCATCAAGACTTTACCCATGCGCGTAAAGGCACAAGCGAGCATGCGCAAGCTTTTATCACTGCGCTCACGCCCCTTATCGAAGCGGATGCGCTTGCACCATTACTGCTGCAATTTCCGCACGGCTTTGATCGCACCCGTGAGCATCGGCTTTATCTTGCCAATTTGGTCAGTTGGTTTAAAGACTATCCGCTAGCGATTGAGTTTCGACATAATGGCTGGCATACGCCGCAAGTGGTCGATAGCTTTGTCGAGCAAGGTTTGATTTGGTGTAGCGTCGATTATCCCAAGGTCAGCGGCCTACCGCCGTCACGACTGATATTTACCGAGCGCACTGGCTATCTGCGCATGCATGGTAATAATACGGGCTGGTGGGATGCGATGAGCGCTAGCGATCGGCATGATTATCGCTATACCGAAGCTGAAATGCAGGACTGGGCACAAGCGATTGCCAATCAGCGTCAGCATTTTGATACGCTGTATATCTTCTTTCAAAACACCGTCAATGCGCATGCGTATTATAATATTGCGATGTTAAGGGAAGCGTTGAGTAAGTTTGGGTTTGAGGTGCTTTAATAGAAAAATCATTGCTGCTTGGAGTAAGCAAATCATGCAACCATCAATAGAAATGACTGATAAATTTATCTTAGCAATTAATAATGTTTTAAAGTCAAAAGGTGACATGACACCTATGATTGAAGTTACTTCACAGCTGAAGCTAGTTAATTTAGATTACTGGGAACGCCTCATACGTGAGGAAGTAGCAAAATACTTAGTATCACAACCAAAGTGGGAAAGCTTGTCAAAAGCTATCAAATCACTATTTATTGAGCAAGCATCTTGGCTAGGACTGGTCAGTTGGGACGGCTACGAACGCGAAAAAAGTCTAAAATTATTGTCAGAGAGCGCCCCTAATGCTTTTTTTCTTATATTAATTGCTCGCAGATTAAATGATTGGGTTCCAGAAGTTCGTGTGGCTGCCAAAGAAGCTTTTATCTTAGTCAGCCGCAAAACTGACTCTAAAATTATTGCAGAAGCTTTGATAACCATTTTATCAAATTGGAATTCATGGGGTCGTATAGGACAAGAAAATAGAAATGTCATTTTAAATACTGCTTTAAGAAAAGATGTCACTTTATCATTGAAAAATAATTTAATCACATTTGCGTCAGGAGCCATTCCTAGTTTATTGTCCCAACTTGGTCAGCTGCCTATTTTTGATGATTACCTCAATGAAATTGCTCATAATGCCATCCAGCCTTACGTAAGAGCTAAAGCGTTTCGTAGTTTGTTTGAAGCCCGAATGACATGGATTAGTGGTTATGAATGGAAGTGGATTGATAAAGCTTATGGCAGAAGAAAATTAATACCTGTTATTGCTGAACGAAAAATTGATGTGCATATATCTCTAATCGAATTGCTTAATAGATCAGCGTTTGACCGATCTTCAATTGTTCGCAGCGTATCAGCAGAATTTCTTATTATAAATCTTGACCGCCTAAAACAAGATGAAGTTAAATTCTTTGCAGAGAAGTTTGCTTTGGATAAATCCAATGCAGTATTAGAACGAGGTCAATTTGTAATTAAGAAATTAAATGAAAAATTTTACCAAAGTCCGACTAAGTTTTTATAGGAGCAAAACCAAAAAAAGGACGCCTCTCAGCGTCCTTTTCCTACTTATAAAGTAAATCAAATACTTAGTGGTTAAAGATTACTCTTCAACACCAGCATCTTGACCTTTATATTTTGCGTTTGCGTAGTCCCAGTTCACTAGCTTGTCTAGGAAGGTATCCACATAGTCAGGACGACGGTTACGATAATCGATGTAGTAAGCATGTTCCCATACGTCACAAGTCAATACAGCGACTTGGTCATGCGCCAATGGGTTATCAGCATTACCAGTTTTAGCGATTGATAGTTTACCACCAACTTTATCAGCCACTAGCCAAGCCCAACCAGAACCAAACTGTGAAGTTGCTGCGTTTTTGAACTCTTCACGGAATTTGTCATAGCTACCAAAATCTTCTTCGATTTTCGCTTTCAAATCACCAGTAGGTTCGCCGCCACCATTGTCAGGCGTCATACAGTTCCAATAGAACGTATGGTTCCATACTTGCGCTGCTTGGTTAAACATGGTTTTTTTGCTGTCATCTTTCGCAGTCGCTTTGATGATTTCTGGTAATGTTTTGTCTTCTAGACCAGAACCCGGTAGCAATTCATTTAGCTTGTTTACATAAGCGGCATGATGCTTGTCATGATGGTACTCTAGCGTCTCAGCACTGATATGTGGCTCGAGCGCATCTTTTGCATAAGGTAAGTCTGGTAAAGTAATATTTGACATAATTATTTTATCCTTGCTGGTTTAGCCATTAGTATTAGGTATAGCTTAAATCAACGCTATAAATTATCGGACTAAATTGGCTTAGTTTATTGTTAGTGAAAGTCATTACTCAATATGCTAAGCATATTGCGGTAAACCTAAAAGGCTTGCATGCTAAAATTATCTTAAGCGCGCATCACTTAGTAATTAATGTACTTATAAATATACAATGGGCAAAAACCATGATGAATATTTATAAGAATTATTAATTAAAAGTTCACAAGCTATAAGATATAATTCACTGTAGCTTATCGCCTATTATAGCAAGAGTGGTGACAAATATCAGTTACCAAATGTTATGAATCAACGATTCGTTATGCTAATTGGTAATTTAGCTCATGCTAGCCTAGAATATAGCAGTATTAGTGAATCAATGACGGACAAAAAATATGACCCAAGCCAGCAGCGCAAACCTGACTCTACAAGAGCATTTAACGCAAACAAAGCTCGCCAATCAATGGGTGCTTGCCAGTAATAATAAAGGCAAACTTGCGGAGTTTAAACGCTTATTTGCAGCGGCAGATTTGGCTGTGACGATTGTCCCGCAAGGTCAGCTTAATATCGAAGACGCGATTGAGGACGGTTTGAGCTTCGTTGAGAACGCTATTATCAAAGCGCGGCATGCCAGCCGCGCAAGTGGCCTACCGACGATTGCGGATGATTCAGGACTTTGTGTGCCCGTATTGGGCAACGCGCCCGGTATCTATTCTGCCCGCTATGCTGGCGAGCATGGCAATGACGCCAAAAACAACGCCAAGCTTATCGCTGACTTGCAGCCTATTCGTGCAGCCAAGCCAGATACCCCTATTAAAGGCGTGTTTGTGTGTATGCTCGCTATGGTACGTCATGCCGATGACCCGCTACCGATTATCGCTCAAGGTTTATGGCACGGCGAGATTTTAGACGCGCCGCATGGTGATGGCGGTTTTGGTTACGATCCGCTGTTTTGGTTGCCAGAGTTGCAAGCGACGGCGGCAAGTCTCAGCGCTGCGGACAAAAACAGCATCAGTCATCGTGGTCAGGCCATTGAGCAGTTATTGGCGCAATTGCCGTTATAAGCGTATTCGATAATAAAGCGTATTTGATGATAATAAGCGGGCAGATTACGGCAAAGCTAAGCTTATAAATCACTGACGGGGCAATTAAACAGATAATTTTTACTTTGATAAACAGATAGATTATACTGTTCTACTTTTAAAATTTTGTTGAAAGCCGTTATTTGTCTGTATAATTGCGCAAAAAGCGTTATTATGCGGGCGATTAGCAGTTAATATTGATATCTGAGAGCGTTTATTTAGAATAAAGCGTTTCATATTTTTGTGCCGTCAGCGATTGCTACGCTCACAGATTGCGAAATCGCGCGCTAGCAATATCCCCTATTTATTCCAACGGCAACCAGTAGCACACGCGTATTTTGCAGCCTGGTTGTCTATTTCTATTTAATCCTAAAGGTGTAACGAATATGGCTACAGATTTACAAGTCACAACCAACAAGCTGTCTAACAAAGAAACTCAGCTAACGGTTAAAGTACCCGTTGAAAAAATTCAAAACAAAGTTGAAGGCCGCATCAGTCAAGTGGCGAAAACCGCCAAGATTGACGGTTTCCGTAAAGGTAAAGTACCGATGTCGCATATCCGTTCACAGTACGGTGCTGGCATTCAGCAAGAAGTCATCAACGATGTGATCCGTGATACTGTATTTGAAGCGATCAAATCTGAAGACATCCGTGCTGTTGGTATGCCAAACATCGACGACGTAAAACTTGAAGACGACTTCTTGGTTTATCAAGCGACTGTTGAAATCTTCCCAGAAATCGACGTCCAAGGTATCGATGAAATCGAAGTTGAGCGCCACACTGCAACCGTCAGCGACGAAGACGTTGACACCATGATCGAAAACCTACAAAAGCAGCGTCAAGAGTTCGTTGAGAAAAAAGGTAAAGCGGCCAAAGACAACCAAGTGACCTTTGACTTTGAAGGTTCAATCGACGGCGAAAAATTCGAAGGCGGCTCTGCTGAAGACTTCAAACTGGTTATCGGTAGCAATCAGATGATTCCAGGCTTTGAAGATGGCATCAAAGGCATGAAAGCGGGCGAAGAAAAAGTCATCGACGTCACCTTCCCAGAAGATTACCAAGCTGAAAACTTGGCTGGTAAAGAAGCACAATTTAAAATCAGCGTAAAATTGGTTGAAAAATCAAAACTTCCTGAAATCGACGACGAGTTCTTAGAGCTATTCGGCGTGAAAGAAGGCGGCGTTGAGAAATTAAAAGAAGACGTGCGTAAAAACATGGAACGCGAAATCAAAAATGCCGCGCGTAGCCAAGTAAAACAAGCGACCTTTGACGCACTATTAGAAAAGAACGAGTTTGACGTACCAAACGCTATGCTAGAGCAAGAAATCGATCGTCAACGCAACATGATGATGCAACGTTTTTCTCAGCAGTTCGGCGCCAACGCTGATAGCTTCGATAAAGACATGCTGCCAAATGAGCTGTTTGAAGAGCAAGCGCTACGTGCTGCCCGTCTTGGCATCATCGTTGCTCGTATTATCGACACCAAAGGCTTAGAAGTCGACCAAGAACGTGTTGAAAGCTTTATCAAAGAAGCCGCTGAAAACTACGAAGACCCAGCGGAAGTCATCGAGTACTACACCAATGACAAGCAGCAACGCGCTAACATTGAGTCAGTAGTGCTAGAAGACCAAGTGGTTGATTATTTAATCGAGCAAGGCCAAGTAACGGACAAAGAAGTGAGCTATCAAGACCTATTAGCCGCTCAGCAGCAACAAGCCATGTAATCATGTGATCTAGCGCTTTGCCAGTCAGTACTAACTGGTTTAATACCTAGAATAATCAAAAATGCCCTGACACCTTTGTTAGGGCATTTTTATTGCCCGTTTATAAACTACTGTCTTAATATAGTGAGTGAAAAGTACTATTGATACATCACACACTGCTGATATCAATTTTTCTTGCTTGCTGTGCCTGCGCAGACAGAGGCTAAAAAAAATTGATATCAGCAATACCGTAGCGTGTTTAGGATATTTTGAATATAGCATTTTTTATAAACAGATTATTCATGCTGCCCTTGATAAGTGCGCACAGACGCCTTATTAATAGGGAGTCGTTTATCATTTGTCACATTAAAGCGTTATTATTGCTGTGATAAAAAAGTTACCATTGGCTCACTTATTTCTAGCGGCGACCAATATTTATTAGCCACTATTTTAGCAGGCAGAGCCAATCTGCTTGATTGAGTATATTTTGGCGCAGGATTAATTTAATAAAATAAAATGTATGCGTGAATAGGTTTTATTTTCTAGTAGGTTTTATTACCAAGCGATAATGTTTACAATGATAATCATCAATAACAATGTAGCCAACAGCTAGCTTCTATTTTTTATTTTATGGACTTATAAACAGGACATCTTTATGACAGATTATGATCGCATCATTGCTAACCCGCATTTTGATATGTTGATGAGTGCGCATGACAATGTACAAAGCACGACTCAAGCCGCATTGGTTCCAATGGTGGTTGAGCAATCAGCGCGCGGTGAACGCTCGTTTGATATTTTCTCACGCCTATTACGTGAGCGCGTTATCTTTTTGACCGGTCAAGTTGAAGACCACATGGCCAATCTTATCGTGGCGCAGCTATTGTTTTTAGAAGCCGAAAACCCTGATAAAGACATTCATTTATATATCAACTCGCCCGGCGGCTCAGTCAGTGCAGGTTTGGCTATTTTTGATACCATGAACTTTATCAAACCTGAAGTCTCAACCATTTGTATGGGCGGCGCGTATAGCATGGGTTCGTTCTTACTGGCAGCGGGTGAAAAAGGCAAACGTTATGCTCTAGCCAACTCGCGCGTAATGATTCATCAGCCATCAGGCGGCGCGCAAGGTCAAGCAACCGATATCGAAATTAATGCGCGTGAAATTCTAAAAACCCGTGCTCGTTTGAACGAGATTTTGGCTGAGCGTACCGGTCAACCGGTAGAGAAAATCGAAAAAGACGTTGAGCGTGACTATTGGCTAGATGCTAAAGAGGCCAAAGAATACGGCTTGGTTGACGAAGTATTAGAGCGCCGTCCTGATTCTTTATAAGCTTTAATTTCTTTATAAGCTCTGATAATAGACGTTTAAAGGATTTTAAAACATCAGTGGCCTAAATGCGCTACGGTAGAAGAAATATATCAACTGCCCTACGCTTTGGCGCTGATGTCCATAATCAAAACATTGATAAGCATTAAATTTTAGGAGTGCCTGTATATGGCAGAAGATAACACCCCGCATTGTTCGTTTTGCGGCAAAGAAAAAAGTGAAGTAAAGCAGCTGATTGCCGCTGACGACGCCAATATCTGTAATGAATGTATCGAGCTATGTACGGACCTGATTGCTGATAGCGCCGAAGATGGCGACGACGACAGTGACATTGATACCTCTTGGGTCAATAAAAAACTGCCAACGCCAAAAGAGCTACGTGCCAAGCTTGATGAATATGTCATCGGCCAAGATGCGGCGAAAAAAGCCTTAGCGGTCGCAGTTTATAACCATTATAAACGCCTAAAAGTCAGCCAAACGTTGGCTAGAGATAGCAAAAAAGCCAAAATCGGCGCTGATGACGCCATGGTTGAGTTGGCAAAAAGTAATATCTTGCTGATTGGCCCAACGGGTTCTGGTAAAACCTTGCTTGCGCAAACACTCGCACGCTTACTTGATGTGCCGTTTGCGATGGCAGATGCGACGACGTTAACGGAAGCCGGTTATGTCGGTGAAGATGTTGAAAACATCGTGCAAAAGCTCTTGCAAGCCTCCGACTATGATGTTAGCAAAGCTGAGCAAGGCATCATATATATTGATGAGATTGATAAAATCAGTAAAAAAGGCGACAACCCTTCTATCACTCGCGACGTGTCGGGCGAAGGCGTACAGCAAGCGTTGCTGAAACTTATCGAAGGCACGGTTGCCGCTATCCCGCCACATGGTGGTCGTAAGCATCCACAGCAAGAGCTGATCCAAGTCGATACCAGCAATATCTTGATTATCGTTGGCGGTGCGTTTGCCGGTCTTGATAAAGTCATTCAGCAGCGTACGGAAAAAGGCGGTATTGGTTTTAACGCCGATGTCAGCTCCAAAGATGACAGCCGCCGCAGCTCAGATTTATTGCAGCAAGTCGAGCCAGAAGATTTAATCAAATTTGGTCTCATTCCTGAATTGATTGGTCGTCTGCCTGTATTGGCTGCGCTTCAAGAGCTTGATGAAGAAGCTTTGGTACAGATTTTGACAGAACCGAAAAACGCCTTGGTAAAACAGTATAAATATCTGTTTGAAATGGAAGGCGCTGAGATTGAGTTTACCAAAGAAGCGCTTGATGCGATTGCCAAAAAAGCCATGGAACGTAAAACCGGTGCGCGTGGTCTGCGCTCTATCGTCGAAAACGCTCTGCTTGAAACCATGTATGAGCTACCATCGATGAAAAATGCCAAAACAGTATTGGTTGATGAGCAAGTGATTAACGAAGGCAAAACCCCTAAAATTGCATAAGTGATGATTGGGTAAAAGCACTTCATATGCTTGACGGGCTATATGCTTAACAGGCTATTGATTTAAAAAGCGTCTGATAGTTATTCAGGCGCTTTTTTGTGTCTGTGCTTTATCATCATAAGCGGGCTAAAAATGACAGCTGCGTTTATCAATCGATAGCAGCCAAAAGAAGAAATCATGCTAAGGTAAAGCGACTTTGATACGTTATCCTTATCGACGACCACACTTTTCAAATCAATGATACAAAGGACTGTTTATCATGCTTAATCACGTTTCTAGCAATGTCTCTGCAGTAGCAAACTCTCTACGCCAACATCTGCCTTTTTCCTCGCAGCAAGACCACGATATTACCCCTTACTATGCCAATCATGTTGCCGCTATCACCGGTGCAGGTTCTGGTATGGGACGCGAGCTTGCCCTGCATTTGGCAAAAATGGGCTGCCATCTGGCGTTATCGGATATCAATCCTGAACAATTGGCGCAGACCAAGGAGCTACTGGTCGGCTATGATGTCAAAGTTACCACCACCGTACTCGACGTCTCGGACAATAAAGCCGTCGAAGCGTGGGCGGATAGCGTGATGGCGGAACATGGTAAAGTGAATTTTATCTTTAATAATGCAGGCGTGGCGCTCTACTCTTCCGTTGAAGGCAGCAGCATTGGCGAGCTTGAATGGGTGATGGATATCAATTTTTGGGGCGTGGTTTATGGCACCAAGGCGTTTTTACCCCTGATTAAAAATAGCGTCAAAGAAAGCGAAATTAATACTGGTAAAAAAGATAACAAGGCGCGCCATTTTAACGAGCATGGTCATATCATTAATATCTCAAGCCTGTTTGGTTTGACCGCGCAGCCGTCACAATCGGCTTATAACGCCAGTAAATTTGCGGTACGCGGCTTTACCGAAAGCCTGCGCCAAGAGCTAGACATTCAGCGCTGCGGCGTGTCGGCAACTTGTGTGCATCCCGGCGGTATTAAGACCAATATTGCCAATAGCGCACGCGGTAACGACAGTATCAGCGACCTCGGTATGCGTAGCGGTAGCAAAGCCATTCGTAGCTTTAATAAATTTTTAAAATTCGATGCCAGCGCAGCGGCTTGGATTATCTTACAAGCCGCCGCCACCAACCAGCCACGCTGTTTGATTGGCAACGATGCCAAAATGATGGATGCCGTCCAGCGCGTATTCCCGTCTCGTTATGGTCAGGTACTCAATGATATCAACAAATTATCGCGTAAATTAAAAGGCAAAAAGCGCGCGAAAAGTGCCAACCGTAAAGCGGTAACTACTCATTAATATAGCGGCAAATACACGACGATAAGTTAAACTATTAAACAAACATCCTTAGCAAAAAGCGCATGAATACTTCGCTATTCACGCGCTTTTTAGTAGAAAACAACATATAGTCAAAATATCCTAAAAACGCGACGGTATTGCTGATATATCGATATTACTTCCCACTCACTATAGATACTGTGGTTTGCGCTTCAGCTTTCTTTAACTTGGTTTGTCACGTTATGTTTTATTTTCAATTTAAAATCACTTTACGTATTTGTATTTGATACCATCATGTTACTGATTGATTACCCCGTAGTTTTTGATGAACAAAGTGGAGCGTATACGCAAAGTCATGCTGTCGTTTTTATCTAAACCACAGCATAAGTTCTGCCATCATTGCTTCTAAATTGACACATCGATAGATTTTTATATATTATATTTTAAGATAATGACATTCCAATGAGAAAGTTTTTACGCACTAAGTCTTCTATTTTAGTAGCGTCTATCTTTGCTCTTGGTGCAACTGTTATCACAGGTTGTGATAATAGTAGTGAAACTAAGGCAGTTGATCGCGTTGAAGAGGCAGCAGCCCTAGCACGCGTAAAGGATCTTGAGGCACGTGCAGACACCTTAAAAGGTAACATGCCTGCTGCCAATGATATAACTGCAGGCAGCGCTGATGCTGCAAGCGGTAAACCGTCCATTAAGATGCCAGACGAATCGACCATTCCAGATGATGAGTATGGCGCTGCCGTACGCCGCGGTCTACAGCTTGCCAACCATACTTATAAAGAGCTGCCGAATAACGTTGGTAACCAGCTTAACTGTACCAGCTGTCACCTAGGCAATGGCTCAGAAGCGTATGCTGCACCTTGGAACAATATGCCAAGTATTTACCCGATTTATCGCTCACGCGCAGGTCGCGTCAATACCATTCAAGAGCGTATTAACGGTTGTTTTGAGCGTTCGATGAATGGTAAAGCACTCGATCTTGATTCAGATGATATGAATGCGATGGTGTCTTATATGAGCTGGTTGTCGCAAGATATGCCATTTGGGGTATCACCTGAAGGTCGCGGTTTTGTAAAAGTGAATAAAGAGTTAGAGCCAAACCCTGAAACCGGCAAAAAGCTGTTTGCAGAAAAATGCAGCTTTTGCCACGGTGCTGATGGCGAAGGTCAATACAATGATGATGGTACTTACCTTTACCCAGCAGTCGCAGGCGACAAGTCTTTTAATGATGGCGCAGGCATGGCGCGTACATATACCGCCGCGGCCTTTATTAAAGGTAAAATGCCGTTCGGTCAGGGCAATACACTAAGCGATCAAGAAGCGGTCGATATTGCCGCCTACTTTACCCATTTGCCGCGCCCTGTCAAAGCCAATAAAGACAAAGATTGGCCAAATGGCGATGCACCAAAAGATGTGCGTCGTTAATTGAAAAACTTATGAGTTAGACCATAAAAAAGCCCAGTTATTGAATAGCTGGGCTTTTTTATCATAGATAGTTAAGACAAATAGTTAGGAAAATTGGCGTGCTTTAGCTTTAGCCTTATACCAAACCCAAGATATATAGTATAATCCACTTATGACTATACCAATACATAACCTAGAAGACCATGACTTTGGCAAACACTCAAAGACTGAGCGCAATCCCAGAGCCCGACTACGCCTGCTCATCTTATACCAATATAGTATAGGCAAAGCCACTAATGATATTGCCAAAGACCTCTGCATACATCCTGAAACTGCCAGACGGACATTGAAGCGATATTATGAACGAGGACTTGAAAGTCTCTACGATCGTCATCGTCGAGGTCGTCACAGCAAATTGGCAGAAGC
>NZ_LXWA01000075.1:0-96412 GCF_001652315.1 Psychrobacter sp. SHUES1
GGAAGGAAAATTGTTTGTCATTCCTGAACGTAGAAAGCGATCTTGCCCGAGGGTAGTTAAGGGTAAACCACAAAAATATCCCAAAAAAAATACCAGTCAGCGTTAACTGACTGGCATTAGCCAGATGGCTGCCTTTTTTGGTTAATCATTATGATAAATATTATTTTTTAGTTTTAGTAACGCCAGCTTCCTGCAACAGGGCGCCAAGCGTGCCTATTTTATTAGGTGCTTCTTTATTAGATGCTGCTGCTTTCTCCGCTCTAGGTGCTTTACGACGGTTGTTGGCATTATCTTTATCTTGACGATTGCCACGTGGTTTTGACGAACGCTTATCAGCCGCTGGACGACTATCACTTGGACGGTTGCTACGTGGACGATTGGTTTTATTCTCATTACCCGTACCTTCTGCAGTTGACTTCGCAGCTGGGCGTACGGGTTTTTCAGATTCAGGCTTCATACTAAAACCGATACGGCCGCGTTTTTCGTCGATAGAAATCACACGTACCGAGACGATATCGCCTGGTTTGACGCGGTTCATCGGGTCAGCAACGAAGTCATTGGCCATCTGTGAGATATGCACAAGACCATCTTGGTGGACGCCGACATCAACGAAGCAACCAAAGGCTGTCACGTTGGTAACAACACCTTCAAGCTGCATGCCCTCGCTTAAGTCTTTAATACTATTAACGTCTTCACGGAAGTTAGCCGTTTTAAACTCAGGGCGCGGATCACGTGCAGGCTTGGCAAGCTCTTCGATGATGGCTTTGACACTGATATTGTCATCATTAGCAGCGAGCGCAGTGGTATCGATGCTGTTTAGCACGCCATCGTTACCGATGACTTCTGGCAACGTTTTACCTGTTTGCTCAAGTAAGCTGTCAACCAACGCATAGCTTTCTGGATGCACGCCTGTCGCATCAAGGGGATTGCTACCGCCGTGCACACGTAAGAAACCTGCTGCTTGCTCAAAGGTTTTTACCCCTAAGCGTGGGACGTTCTTTAATGCTTCACGGCTATCAAAGGCGCCGTGCTCTTTACGATAGGTGACGATTTGCTGGGCGACATTTTTATTTAAACCAGCAATATGCGCCAAGATAGCAGGACTTGCGGTATTTACATCAACACCAACGGCGTTCACGCTGTCTTGCGTGACTTTATCTAGGCTGTCTGCCAACTGGGTTTGGTTGACATCATGCTGATATTGACCCACGCCAATCGCTTTTGGGTCAACCTTAACTAGCTCTGATAGCGGATCTTGCAAGCGGCGGGCGATAGAAACCGCACCGCGTACCGAGACATCTAAATTGGCAAGCTCGTCACTGGCAAGCTCACTCGCCGAATAAACAGAAGCGCCTGACTCATTAACGATTACGGCTTTGGCTTTTAACTCAGCGTTGGCAGCCAAAATCTCTTTAATCATCGCGTCTGTTTCGCGGCTCGCGGTACCGTTGCCGATAGCGACCAAATCTACATTATAAGTACTTAATAATTCATCGATGACTTTTTTGGCTTCATCCATCTTATTATCAGGGGCGAATGGATAAACGGTTGCGACGACAGGCTTTTCTTCGCCATCTAGCATGACATGGCCCTGGGCATCAACAATCGCCATTTTGACGCCATGACGGATACCCGGATCAACACCCAAAATCACTTTACGGCCAGCAGGCGCTGCCATAAGTAAATGCTGTAAATTATTGGCAAAGACATCAATCGCATCGGCTTCAGCGGTCAGACGTTTTTCCGTCAATAAACGATGTTCGATATGCGGACGCCATTTTTCTTTCCATAAGCTGGTCGCGGCCTCAACTAAAAACTCTTGACGTTCTGCTGGCGCTTTGGCATCAATCTCAAAGTGCTTGACGATTTTTTCAATAAATGGCGCGTCTTCGCCTTCGATTTTAAGACCTAAAACGTTTTCTTGGCGACCACGCAGCATCGCTAATAAACGATGATTCGGCAGACGCGCCAAGCTTTCACTATGTTCAAAGTAATCTTTGAACTTCTCGCCAACTTCGCGTTTTTCTTCACTAGCAACGCTCGATACGATACTCGCCGTTTTCGCAAAGCCACTGCGTAGATTATCGAGTAAGTCTAACGCTTGCGTCCATTCATCAACGATGATGGCTTGTACGCCTGCCAATTGCTTGTCGATATCGCTGAAGTCAACTTCAATCTCATTACCACTGTCATCGGTAATGCTAGATTGTGCTTGATAATCGGCAAGCGCCTCTGTCGGTGTAATCTCTTGTGTTAACAGCGCTTGTGCGGCCACATCAAGACCAGCGGCGCGTGCTTTGGCCGCTGGTGAGCGGCGCCGCGGACGGTATGGCAAGTAGATGTCTTCAAGCTCGAGTTTCGACGTCGCATTATCAATACGCGTCTGCAGCTCGTCAGTCAAATTGCCCTGTGTGCTTAGCAGCTCGGTGATTTTGAGGCGACGGGTTGCCATATCGCGCTCATAATTAAGCGACTTCTCTAAAGCTCGCAGCTGCGCATCATCAAGATTCTGCGTCTTTTCTTTACGGTAACGGGCGATAAAAGGCACGGTCGCGCCTTCATCGTAAAGTTCGACAAACGCATTGACTTGAGCAGTCTTAATGCCAAGCGCGCGAGCAAGCTTGTCGTGAATATTCGCGTGTGTGGTTGCATCCAAAACCTGTGCATTTGTCGAGGTTTGAGATGGCGTTAAGGTATCAGTGCTACTCATAGACGTATCAATCGTTGAGAAATGTAGTTTTGCATTATAGCAAAAGCTGCATGAATAAAAATCCTTTTTATCTTTTCGTTATTTATCGCCTGTTTTCTGGCAAAAATCGTCTGATATCGCCCGTTCTTGCGCCTTGTTAAACAAACGCATACAGCATTTAGCATTATCATTGATGCAATTATTACAGCAATCTTATACACTAAAGTCTCAATCGCACAAATATTGCAGTTTACTACTGTACTGAACACTAGTTTGTTATATTTATTGATTTTTAGCAATCGATGGAATGATTTCTAGCTAGCAGCACTAATATTGATACCTTTATGGATGCTTTTCTGGATTCTATTTTTATTAACAAAAATATTTACCCTTGTATTTTTAATCACAATTTCTACCAATAATAATTTTTATAAGAGGATGACTGTATGACAGATAACAACAGCCCTGACACCTTAAACCAGCGCATTTTGGTCGTTGATGACGATGCTCGCTTGCGCTCTTTATTACAACGTTTTCTAGAAGACGATGGTTTTGTCGTCCGTACCGCTCATGATGGCAATCAGATGGACAAATTGATGCAACGTGAGCTGTTCTCATTGGTGGTATTGGATTTGATGCTGCCAGGCGAAGACGGTATTAGTATCTGTAAGCGTTTGCGTGAAGATAATGGCGATATTCCAATTATCATGCTGACGGCCAAAGGCGGAGACGCCGATCGTATCGCTGGCCTTGAAGCCGGTGCTGATGACTATTTGCCAAAGCCATTTAACCCAAAAGAGCTACTAGCACGTATCAAGGCGGTACTACGTCGCCAAAATCGTGAGCTGCCGGGTGCGCCAAGCCATCAACTTGAAGTGGTTGAGTTTGGACCATGGACGCTTGATTTATCGACCCGTACCCTAAAACGTGATGGCAATGTGGTCACTTTGACGACTGGTGAATTTTCAGTATTAAAGGCCTTGGTGCAGCATCCGCGTGAGCCGTTGACGCGTGATAAATTGATGAACCTTGCTCGCGGTCGTGAATGGGGTGCGATGGAGCGTTCTATCGATGTGCAAGTATCACGTTTGCGCCGCCTGATTGAGGATAATCCGTCACAGGCGCGTTATATCCAAACCGTTTGGGGCGTCGGCTATGTATTCGTACCCGATGAAGCAGAAGTTGAAGCGGCTAAAAGTGAATAGCTTTAGCATTCAATGTTGATACTATTTAATGCCATAAAAAAGCCCTGCAATTAATGTGCAGGGCTTTTTATGGTTCTAACTATTGCTTTAATATTTAATGCCTTATGCATAAAACTAACGTAATTGACTGTCCTTACTACCGCGGCGATTAAATAGCTCAGTTGCCTTTGCTTCTTTTTCAAGCTCAGACTGACAGCTAACGCAGTGCTGCACACCCGGTACCGCTATGCGCCGGGCTTCTGGAATGAGATTGCCACACTCATCGCAAAACTCAGCGCTTTCACCGGTTGGCAGTGCTCGCCGTGCGCGCTCTAACGCATCGTTAACCGTTGCATCCATTTGCTCATGTTCTGCTCCATCTCTTGACCAGCCACCTGCCATAATCGTATCCTATTTTTTATTAATGCTATTTAGGCTTTAATTGATAAAAGTCTTTAATAACAAATAGATGGGGTTATATGGCACTTATTTCAATCAATAAACGCTTTTATAAACACCATTAGGGCGTGTCTTCAATTCAATCGATGGACATCTAAATGGGCTAAAAATGGCTAAATTTTGCCAAACTTCATCAAATAGCTAGGTAATATCCCGATATTAACGGCGCTATTTTCCTTGTTTGACTGCAATTTATCTCATTTTTATCACCATTTTTAAAATGAAGACACGCCCTAATAGTGATAAAAATAATGGGCAATAAGATAGCAAATGATGATTAATCTTTTGGTTGCAGCTCAACCACTTGACCGCGCACGCCGATGCTTTCATCACTCATCAAAAACACATAACCGCCCATAATATCTTCTGGCGTTTTCAGGCTCATCGGATTTTCACCGGGAAAAGCATGAGCGCGCATATTGGTACGGGTGCCGCCAGGATTGATGCAATTGAAGCGTAAATTGGTGGTATTTTGCGTCTCTTGGGTAAAGATATCACTCATGCCTTCTACCGCTTGCTTAGACAGTGCATAGGCACCCCAAAACGCGCGCGGATGGGTGCCAACGCTACTAGAGGTAAAGACGATAGAACCATGAGCGGCGTCTTTAAGTAACGGCAGTAGCGCTTGGGTAAGCATAAAGGTGGAAGTAAAGTTGACCTTTATCACTTGAGCAAACATATCAACATCGTACATCTCAAGCGGTGTCAAAGCACCTAGCATGCCAGCGTTGTGCAATACCCCATCGAGCTGTCCGACTTCTTTTGCTATCAAATTCTCTAGCGTTTGCATCTCAGCATAAGTCGCGCCTTCAAGATTCATCGGTAGCATGGCAGGCTGCTTGCCGCCAAAGCTTTCGATTTCATCATAAACGTATTCAAGTTTGCTACTGGTACGCCCTAACAATAATACCGTTGCGCCATAGCGCGCATAGCTCAAGGCGGCAACACGGCCGATACCATCACCAGCACCCGTGACTAAGATTGTTTTACCATCTAAGCAGTTATCAGGCGGTATAAAATTACGAATAGCGTCGTGCGATATAGAGGGTACAGCGTTTTGCGCAGCTGCTTGATTGGCTTGCTGCGGCGTGGGCGGATTAGTATTGTCACTCATGGCATTACTCACTGCTTATTATTTGATGATTTAATAGTAGGTTGCTTATTAGCTATCTCGATGAATGGCTTATTTGCTTTATAAGTAGTTATTTTATAAGTAGTCAAACTTACCAGAAGAGAGTAAAAGCTTACTCAATTCTTTAGGAGTGTCGGTAATGTAGTCGGCGCCCCATTTCTTTAAGTTTTTTTGATCTTCAGGCGGGATATAACCATAGGCAGCTAAAATGGTTGTCATACCAGCGGCGTTGCCCGCTTCAATATCGCGTATATGGTCGCCAATATAAAGTACGCTTTCAGCAGCGCCGCGCGGGATAGCGAGTTTTTCCAACGCCATATACATCGGCTCTGGATCTGGCTTAGAGCGTGATACATCATCAGGACAAACCAGTACCGAGCAGCGCTCATCTAACTGCATTGTTTCTAGCAAAAGTTCTGCTAAATAGCGCGGCTTATTGGTGACAATTCCCCACGGCACGCCTTTATCCTCTAAGGTGCGCAGTACTTCTTCAAGCTCGCTAAAAACACAGCTATCGACGCAAATATCGGCTTCATAATCGTCTAAAAACTGCTGACGAAACTCAAATAAATCTTCTTCACTAACCTCAAGTTGGCCGTTATGACGCAGCATCAAGCGTACCATCGACGAAGCGCCTGCGGAAACTTGCTCACGAATCTCAGCTTCAGGTGGCGCTTGCCAATCATTCTCGCCGCTCATTTTACCAATAATCCGGACGAAATCGGCGGCAGTGTCGATTAACGTCCCATCAAGGTCGAACAAGACAGCTTTTACAAATTGACTCATAACAGGCGCTCTTAATATTGATTTAAAACATGGATTTAAAAAGTGGTTAAAAAGGAATACTTATAAAAACGATTTACGACAGCGGTTTTTGTACCGCCATCATATAATTGACATCGACGTTTTGCGCCAACCAGTAGCGTTTGGTCAACGGATTATAATGCAGCCCAATGATATCTTGACGGCTGAAACCCGTATTAATTGCCATTTTATCCAATTCGGCTGGGGTTATAAATTTGGCGTAATCATGGGTGCCGCGATCAAGTAGGCGCAATACATACTCAGCGCCAACGATGGCAAATAAGTAGGATTTAGGGTTGCGGTTAATGGTCGAGAGCACGCAAACGCCGCCTGGCGCTAGTAGCTTAAAGCACGCCTCAACGATGGCAGTTGGGTCTGGTACATGCTCGAGCATCTCCATACAAGTGACCACATCGAACTGACCGGCATGGCTTTCAGCCAATTGCTCAATCGGAATGTGCTGATAACGCAAGGTATCATCTAAATTGCTTTGCTCTGCATGTAAGGCCGCCGCTTTGAGGTTTTCGGTACCAAGGTCAATACCAGTAACATCAGCGCCGCGTCGCGCCATTGATTCTGACAAAATACCGCCGCCGCAGCCGACATCAAGAACTTTTTTACCCGCCAAGCCCATCTCTGCGGTTTTACTGCTATCGGCACTCATAAAGCCGCGCTTGACGTTGTCTTCTATCCAATTAAGGCGTAGCGGATTGATTTCGTGTAAGGTGGCAAAGGCGCCGGTTTTATTCCACCACTCGCTCGCCAAATTATTGAATTTTTCTACTTCGCTGGCATCAACGTTGATCGCCGTATTTTGATTGAATTCGCTAGTAACATTATCAATATCGCTCATATTGTCAGTAGGATTATTTTGTTGATGACTCACAGGCTGCGCAGAAGGTAAAACTTGGCTCATAGGATTTTTCCTTTATTGGCATTATAGTTATTATCGGGAAGTATGATGCTACGCTCAATATTAGCATGAGAGCAGCAACTTTGTCGTGAGTACATGGTCACCTTTTGTGAAACGCGCAAATTATAGCCTTATGAGTCAGTTATTTTTAAATTGAAAAAATTTGGCTTAACGATTTTGGATTGACGATCGGGCTGAAATTTATGATATAAAATAAGCGCAAAACCATAAGTAAGATACCTTAAATAATAGCTCACAGCTTTACAACCGTTAGTTAAGAATCGGGTTCACAACTATGGGCATTTTACGCTATTATAGGCAGTAGTCTATAAAAGGGTGATTTAGGCGACGCATTGCCGCTTAAGCTTGTGAGACCTCTATACAAATGCGTTAAATGACTGCTGAATCGAACCTTCTGAAACAATTATTCTGAATCTCGACACCTCAAGGAAAAAGTATGAAACGTATCATCGCATTGACTGGTTTGGCTTGTGCTATTGGGTTTGCCAATATGGGCGCACAAGCCGCCAATTATGTCGCAGGAAAAGACTACCGCGTGCTAGACAATCCAGAAAAAATCAGCGGTGATGCTATCATTGTGCGTGAATTCTTTTGGTATGGCTGCCCGCATTGTAACGTCCTCAATCCACATATGGAAAAATGGGCAAAAACCAAAGACAAAGACGTGGCATTTTTCAAAACCCCAGCCGCGCTAAACCCTGTTTGGGAAGCCAGCGCCCGTGGTTTCTACGCCGCGCAATTACTAGGCTATGAAGACAAAACCCATGATGCCCTATTTGATGCGGTGCATAAAGATGGTAAACAGTTATTTGACCAAGCGTCACTGAGCAAATGGTACGCATCTAAAGGGGTGAATGAAAAGAAATTCAATAGTCTTTATAACTCATTTGCCGTTGGCACAAAAATTGGTCGCTCACAAGCTGGTGCTAAGCGTTATCAGCTTTCAGGCGTACCAGCAGTAGTCGTCCATGGTAAGTATGTGGTGACTGGTGAAAGCGCCACTGTTCCTAAAGTGGTTGATTATCTCGTTGATAAAGTACGCGCCGAGAAAAAATAATTTAAGATGTGTGAATTATTAAGAAAATGAACGTTTATAAAAATGCAAAAAGCCAATCGTTACAGATTGGCTTTTTTATGGACTATGAACTGTTATTAGCACTAACATAAATAGTTAGCTTTTCAGCTGCGACAATATCGCCACTTCACGAATATAACTGGCCAAATCTTCTTTAGACTCCGCCATCAATTCATCGTCTTGTGTATGTTTGGCATATTCAATCCATAGCAGTAACTGATACAAACTATTACGCTCAGAGGCTTTGTACTGTTTCACAAACTGCTTTAGCGTGCCTTCATCATTGATATTTAAACGCTCAATCCAGCTTTCGATTTTAGAAATCTGCTCTTTTGGAAAAAAAGCGTCGAACAAGGCTTTGACCAATTCATGGCGGTTTTCTTCACTGATGAGTTTGCCGACCCGTTTGGTTTGACGATTTCGCGCATTGGCACTGGTAATATCAGCAAGCGCCATCAGCTCTGCCATAAAATAATCGCTTGCGGGCAGGTTTTTGAGCTGTTTTTTCGATAAGCTGGCAAGCGGTATCGACAATGCTTGCAAGCGCTCATGAGCTTTTTTGAGCTCTGTGCGCGAGACGCGCATATCTTGTTCTGACCAGTCAATCATAAAAGCTTTCCATTTTTCGAGATAGTAAATAATAGATTTTATTGCGTCTTGCTAACTATATTGCTTGAGCATTCATCGTAGCTAATAACCATTAATAATTAGCATTACTAGCCTAGCTTTACCAACGATGTTTTTCGCGGTGCTTAGCGGTAATACTCAAACCTTCGGGCAGGCTGGTAGTTAATATGTTTTGCAAGTGCTTGGTAATAAATACTGAGCGATGCTTACCACCGGTGCAGCCAATCGCAACCGTTACCGTATGACGGTTGTTGTGTAAAAAATCTGGCAACCAGCGCGTCAGAAATGTAGCGATATCATTAGTCATCTCTGCCACCTCTGGATAATCAGCAAAAAATTCAGCAACTTCCACATCCAGACCTGTCGCAGCGCGCAGTTTTGGGTTCCAATGCGGATTGGGCAAAATGCGCACATCAAAGACAAAGTCGGCATCGATTGGGCTGCCGTATTTAAAACCAAATGATAACAGGTTAATGGCGATTTGATTGTCAGCCCCAACATAATCGCGCAGGCGTTCTTTTAGCTGATGAATATTTAGCATACTGGTATCAATTTTAAGATCCGCACGCCTAAATATCGGCTGTAAAAGCTGGTTTTCTTTTTCAATCGCCGCTGGTAAATTATCAGTGGTATTTTCTATGCCTTTGCTGTCTTGCACCATTAAAGGATGAATGCGGCGGGTAGCATTAAAGCGCGCCACCAAGATATCCTCTTGCGCCGTCACATAAATGACGGTGAGCGCCTCTTCGCCATACGTCCGCTTTAACGTATCGTGTATTTCGGCGAAATTTGACAAATCAGCGCGTGGGGTGCGAATATCGACCCCAAGGGCGACGCGCTTAATCCCGCTATCACAAACCAGCTTTTGCGCCGCCTCGGGGACCAATGACAAAGGCATATTATCAATAGAATAATAGCCCAAATCCTCTAGGATATTGAGTACAGAGGTTTTGCCCGAGCCTGAGCGCCCTGACACCACCAAGATACTTAAACCATCTTTATGTGTCTGTGTCTGCTCGTTATCTGATTTGGCGTGCTCATTGTCCTTAGTTGTACTCATGATCCGTCATCCTTATACATTGCGTCTAGCCACTCCCGCACTCATGACGGCAGTGTTACCGTCACTAGCTGATTGTCTAACAAGCGTGCACGGCCCAACCAAGCAGCAACTAAAATCACCAAATCTTGCTGACTTCCAGCGGAAATTGCAGATTCTTCATTTATCTCTAAAGCATCAAGCTGCGCCGTTTTGACTTCTAAATAATCAATGATAAAACCCGCTGCAGTGATACGCGCGCTAGCCGCTGCTAATAAATGCGCAGGCCCTTGTTCGATATGCGCGCCATTCATTAGCTGGTCGGCTAGTAGCTGTAATTCTTGATGAAGTATAGGAGCGATATTGCGCTCAGTTTCAGTTAAATACTGATTGCGCGAAGACAAAGCTAAACCATCAGCCGCCCTTACAATAGGTGCGCCAATAATTTCAATGGGGTAACTTAAATCACGCACCAACTGCTGAATAATGGCCAACTGCTGATAGTCTTTTTGCCCAAATACGGCCACTTCTGGCTGGACGATATTAAAGAGCTTTGAGACGACAATGCCAACGCCATCGAAATGACTTGGACGCGATTGGCCACATAACTGGCTGGTGATTGCGCCCGCGCGAACGGACGTTGGTGGCGGCAATACCGGATACATCTCATCAATACTGGGCGCAAACACGTAATCAGCATGAACAGTAGTAAGTTTGGCAACGTCTGCATCTAACGTCCGAGGATAGCTATCAAAGTCTTCACCGACGCCAAATTGGGTAGGATTGACAAAGATACTCACCACCACAATATCGGCATGTTGTTTGGCAAGCTTGACCAGCTCAAGATGGCCATCATGTAGATTGCCCATCGTTGGCACTAACGCAATACGCTGCTTGCCCTCTTGCTGATCACGATAAGGGTTTAGAGCGTTACGCAGTGCTGAGATGTGATGATGAATAATTGGCATAGTTACTATGTTTTATCCTGACAGCTTGTGCTACTGATAATGGTCAAATCATTAAATTAAATACGACTTACTTTAATACGGCTAGCTAAATTGGTGCTGCTCAGTGGGAAAACTGCCGTCACGTACCGACTGCTGATACAGCGCAAAAGCCCCTTCAATACTACGCGCGCTATTACGCTCGTCAGTTAAAAAGTCATGGACAAAGCGTGGCACGCGGCCGTGCACCATACCAAGCATGTCATGCATGACCAGAACTTGACCATCAGTAGCAGCACCAGCGCCAATCCCAATAACCGGCACAGCTACGGCTTCTGTAACTGCTTTAGCAAGCTCAGCGGGTACACACTCTAATACCAAAAGCGCTGCACCCGCCTCGACGACCGCTTTAGCATCAGCAAGCAGTTTTTCTGCTGCTGCATCACCGCGACCTTGTATTTTATAACCACCAAAGACATTGACAGATTGCGGCGTCAGTCCTAAATGCACACAAGTCGGCGTACCTGCTTGCGCCAAGGTTTTGACCAAATCGCAAAGCTCACTACCGCCTTCGATTTTAATCACATGCGCGCCCGCCTGCATCAGCTTGCGGCTATTGGCCACCGCATCTGGGAGCGTCACATAACTCATAAACGGCAAATCCGCTAAAATCAGCGCATGCTTATTACTACGGGCGATATTGGCCGTATGATAAGCCATATCATCGACGCTAACTGGCAAGGTTGAATCATGACCCTGTACCACCATGCCCAGACTGTCACCGATCAAAATCGCATCAATTTGCGCGTTGTCCATCATGCGCGCAAACATGGCGTCATAGCAGGTCAGACAGGTGAATTTAACACCGTCTTTTTTAAATTTATTTAAAGTAGATAATGTTGTCATATCACCCTCAATGCGGTTAACTATTTATAGCTTTTGATATTTTAATAAAATGCACACCCACTATCGTAGCATCCAACTTATTCATAATTCGACAGAGGCACTAAAGAGGCGTTAATTCAGTATTAATAGCTTTAGTCCCGTCCAATCGTCACTGGACGGATAATCCGTTATTGGTTTGTTTAAAATGATTAACTCTGGCGCCAACTCTCGTAGCGGTAACAAAACAAAATTACGTTCATGCAAACCTGCGTGCGGTATCGTTAATTGCGGCTCTGAGATTTTGATATTCCCATACAATAAAATATCGACATCAAGGCTGCGCTCACCCCAGCGGCGCAGACGAGCGCGTTTAGCTTGTTGCTCTAGCAATTGACAAAATGCAAGCAGCTCAAACGCAGTTAAGGTAGTCTCAAAACCTACCACCGCATTGACAAAGTCAGGCTGATCTTGCGGTCCCATCGGCGCCGAAGCGTAGAAAGAAGACACTCGTACCGCTCGTATTTGCTTATTTTCTTGCATAGCTACGATGGCTTGCTGTAAATGCTCTACCGGCGAACCTAGCTCGTTTTCTAGATTGCTGCCTAAACCAACATAACAAGTAACCCAGCTCATATCGTTACTACTTTTATTGTCATTGGCATTACTAGCTTCAAAGTGCCTGTTCATAATTCTCACTGTGCTTTAGTACTTTAAAGTCGGTTTGTAAGCTTAACCGTTGTTAGTGCTTGGCTGACGACGGCGGCGTTTTGATGGTACCGGCCCTTTTTGCTCATTCATTTTACTAGCAGCTGTTTGACTATCAGCTGACTGAGTTTGAGTGGTCTGTTTCTTAGTGTCCTGTTTGGTTTTAGCAGGTTTGTTAGAAGCAGCTTTTTTAGCAACAGGTTTGTTAGCAACAGACGGCGTATCCTCAGCAAAATCTGACGCAGCTTTAGGCGCTTTTTTCTCATACTTGGCCGTATTTACTACTTGCTCTTTATCGCTAACTGGTTTTGACGCTACGTTAAGCAAGTTATCAGCGTTATTTTTACTGTCAGTATTACTATTATCCGCTATCGCAGTAGGTTGACGGCGGCGACGTTTATACGGTATCGGCTCGTTGTTTATGCTGACAAGCGCTGGCGTTTGGGCGACAGTACGCTTAGTATGGACATTAGTAGCAGCATTAGTATTGGCCGTTGTAGATAAAGCTGACTGGTCAAAATCGGCTTTACTAGCAGCAGACTTGGTATCGACTGGTTTAGCTTTTGCATGCTGCTGCGCTTGCTTATCAGCGTTAGCAGAGCTGTCAGATTGTCTTGCAACTCGTGCTTTCTTAGTTGAAGTGCTTCCAGCTTTTGGGCTTTGCTGCACAGGCGCTTGCTTTGATTTAGCGTTAGATTTTGGCTGTTCGTCCGTTGGCAACTGCTTACGTAATGGCGGAACCACTTTTTCATGCTCGATGACAAACAACGGTGCAGGCTTGGTATCATGGCGCTTATTTGCCGTTTGCTTGCCAGTATTCGCCAGGGATAACTGCTGCAATTGCGCCAGCTCATTATTATCTTGTGCTGCTTGCTGCTTATCATAGCCCTTATGATGATTATTATTGCTGACACTATGATTGCCATTGTTATTAGCCTGCTGAGTAGGTTGGCTGGCAGCGCGGCGGCGGCGCGACGGCACGTTTGAGGCATCATTAGCCTGCTTGCTATAGGCGTTACCGTCTACATTATTTTGTTGATTGTTTTCTATGTGATTTACCTTATCATGGTTTAATGTGTTTAAAGCTTGCGGCTTTTGACGATTACGCCCGCGACCACGCTGCCCTTGCTTATAGGCACCGCGACGAATGTTTTCATCAAAATCATCAATCGCTTGATCTTGCTGCTGTTCGGTCAGGGTTTGATAGGTTTGCCACCACTCGCCCATGCCATTGGTCGACTCTGAAAGCGGATGTTCGGCATCACCGCACTGCTCACGCAATAGCAAGAAATCAAAACCGGCGCGGAAACGAGGATGCTCAGACAACTGGATAATTTGTTTGCTGCGCGGCGCCGCCAATTTTGGCTGCAATATCCAAATATCACGGATAAATTGTTCGGCAAATTTTGGAATGGCGGTCTTGATACGCTGACGGTCGATGACTTTGCCGGCTGCATGCAATTGCGCGTCAGCAAAAGGCATATTGCGTTTTTTGGCTTTTTCCAATTGATGTAGATAATTTTCCCACAATAACGCGGCATAAAAGAAAGCAGGATTGATACTTTTGCCAGCGGCGATACGTTTGTCGGTATTGATAGCGACTTGTTTGACCAAGGCACTTGGCTCAGCAGGCGGATAAATTACTAAACTGTCAATCGCGCCCGACTCAAACAATAACGGCAGTAGCGGCACTAAATAGCCACCGGTAAACATTTTTTGCGTTTCATCATAAAGACGATGCGGAGAAATTTGCTCCAGCAGCGCCCAATTGTCATCATGGAACTGGGCGGCGAGTTCGCTATCAAAATCAAAACCAAGCTTGGCTTTAAAACGCAGGGCACGCAGCAACCTGACCGGATCTTCTTCGATACGCGTCGGTGCATGACCTAAGAGACGAATAACTTTATTATCGATATCTTCAAGCGCGCCGCAAAAATCATGTACCACGCCTTTGAGCGGTTGATAATATAAAGCATTGATAGAAAAGTCGCGACGGGCAAAATCTTGCTTAATATCGCCCCAGACATTGTCGCGCAAAATCATCCCATCTTGATTGGTATTGGCATTATTGAGCGGTGGACCACGAAAGGTCGCCACTTCGATAAGTTCGCGCCCAGAGTAGACATGCGCCAATTGAAAGCGGCGCCCAATAATACGGCAACGCTTGCCAAAGACATCTTTAATCTCATGAGGTTTGGCATCAGTGACCGCGTCAAAGTCTTTTGGACGCAAGCCTAGCAAGGTATCGCGCACGCCGCCACCGACGATATAAGCATCAAACCCAGCTCGGGTTAGGGTGGCTATCACTTCGGTAATGGAATTGGGTAATTCAGATTTATTCAGTTCTAACTGCTTGGCGGCACGCTCGGCCATGCATCTACTCCTCGCCTTTATTCTTAACCACCCCGACGAACACAGCGTCTATCAGGCGGATGTACCCACTAGTTTAACAAATTTTGACCATGGTGGGTGTGTTATGACATTTACTTACATGCTATTTTGTCAATGTGGGGGTTAAATAATACAAAATAAAGCGCTTAATCTTGTACGCTTAAACGCTGGCGATTTTTCTCAACCGTTTTTGCGCCGATGCCTTTGACTTTCGTTAATTCATCGACCGTTTTAAAGCCGCCAAACATCTCGCGATATAAAATAATCGCCTGCGCTTTACTGCTGCCAATACCGTTTAATGCCACCAATTCTGCTTCTGTGGCGCGATTGATATTTATGTTGGTTTGATTACGCGCTTGGCTTTGGGCTGCTTCTTGCGTCAATAGATAATGATAAGCGCTTTTAGCATTATCAAAACATGGCGCGGCAAAGACAGGATGAGACAGCATCACCATGATAGAAAATATGCCTACTAAAAAAACGGCGGCATTTTTAAATAAATTAGCATGCTGCCATTTAATAAATAGGCTTTTATTAGTCGCGTTCATGCTGTTTCGCCGCTTCCCATAACGCATCCATCTCATTGATATCGCTATCTTCTAAACGCTTGCCAGCTGCCGCTAACTGCTCTTCAATATAGCCAAAGCGTGATTTAAATTTATGCACACAGGTTAAGGTCGCAGTTTCAGCGTCGAGGTCGAGTTTACGCGCGACATTGACCAAGGCAAACATGCAATCGCCAAGCTCCCTTTCAATCTCTCTGATATTGGTTTTGATTTCAACTTGGGGCTTATCTAAAATCTCGGCCTTTAGCTCGGCAATTTCTTCATCAAGCTTATCAAAAGCGCCGCTGACCCCTTCCCAATCAAACCCCAATTTTGATGCTTGTTTTTGCACTTCCTGCGCTTGCATCAGCGCACTACCTGCCTTGGTATTATCCAAACGACGTTTCGGCTTGCCACGTGCGGCGCGAGCTTGGTCTTCCTCTGCTTTAATCTCATCCCAGCGACCTTTTACCGCAGCGTCGTCTTTTAGCGTTTCGGCTTCAAAGACATGCGGATGGCGGCGAATCAGCTTTTCTTGCAACGTGGTAATCACATCGCTAATATCAAAGCGCCCTTGTTCTGCGTACATCTGACAATGAAAAACTACTTGCAACAATACATCACCAAGCTCGCCCTTGATATCTTCGTCATCATCGCTTTGAACCGCTTCGCCGAGCTCATAGGCTTCTTCAATCGCGTACGGAATGAGGCTATGATTGCTTTGTTTTTTATCCCACGGACAATCTGCGCGCAGCCGTGCCATTAACTTTAATAAATCGTCTAACTCGCCAGTTGCCACTGGCACGCCCTGTACAGAGCTGGGAGGCGTAACAGAAGTTAACGTTTGGTTGTCTAAGTCACTCATAAAATACTCTTATATTTTTTATCATAGAAACGGATAAGTATAAAAATGCTCACATAAAGTACCACTACGGCTTTATGACTCATTTGGTAGTTAGTGTATCATTGAACGCTTATTGACTTATAATCCTGTTATCACACCCTCATTTTTTACCGCGCACGCACAAGGAAGCTTATTATTATGTCCACTTCTGCGACTACTGGCTACCAGCCAGCAACAGAATTTCACCCTATCAGCATTCAGTCATTTAAAGCGTACGATATCCGCGGCGAGCTTGGTGTCAATCTCGATGAAGCTATCGCCTACCGTATCGGCCGTGCCTTTGCCCAAATTTTATTCGAGCGTTATAACAGTACCGATAATGATGCTACCGCTGAACTAAAAGACTTAATGCCAGCTATCGTCATCGGTAGCGATATCCGCCACTCCAGTGAGCAGTTAAAACAAGCAACCATCAAAGGTATGCTCGATGCGGGTGTCGATGTGATTGATTTGGGTATGACAGGCACAGAAGAGGTTTACTTTGCGACCAGTTATTATCAGGCGTTGGGCGGTATCGAAGTGACGGCTAGCCACAATCCGATTAATTATAATGGCCTAAAATTGGTCAAAGAACACTCAAAACCGATTAGCGCCGATGATGGCTTGGCAGAGATTCAAGCGTTGGCAGAATCGGGGCAATTTAGTACGGATAATCAACAAGGCGCATTACAATTACTAACGGATAAAAGCGCTTATATCAATCATGTCATGACGTTTATTGATGTTGATAAATTAAAACCGCTAAAACTGGTTATCAACTCCGGCAATGGTAGCGCAGGTCCCGTCGTTGATTTATTAATCGACAAGTTAGCACAAGCTGGCGCGCCAATTGAAGTGCTTAAATTGCACCATACGCCTGATGGTAGCTTTCCAAATGGCATTCCCAATCCAATGATTGAGGCCAATCGAACCGCCACTCAGCAAGCGGTGCTGGAAAACAAAGCCGATCTTGGCATTGCCTTTGATGGCGATTTTGACCGCTGTTTTTTATTTGATGAATACGGCGAATTTATCGATGGTAGCTATGTCGTTGGCATGCTCGCGCAAGCGTTTTTAAATAAATATGCGGGCGAGTCAATCGTCTATGATCCGCGAGTGATTTATAACACCGAAGCCGTCATTGATGAGCATAACGGTAAGGCGGTTATTAGCAAGTCTGGGCACTCATTTATCAAGCAAGTGATGCGGGATTCTGGCGCGGTTTATGGCGGCGAAATGTCCGCTCACCATTATTTTCGCGATTTTTTCTACTGCGATAGCGGCATGATTCCGTGGCTTTTGACCATTGAGTTATTATCGATTACCGGTAAAACCTTATCAGAATTGGTCAGCGGTTATATTGCAGCCTATCCAAGCTCAGGCGAGCTAAATTTTCACCTGACCACTCATGATGCGCCAGCCATTATTAGCGCTATCGAAGAGAAGTTTAGCGCCGAAAATCCAACCAAATCGATGCTTGATGGCTTAAGTTTAAACTTTGGCGAATGGCGTTTTAACTTACGCGCTTCCAATACTGAACCATTAATTCGCTTAAATATTGAAAGTCGCGGTGATGAGAATTTATTACAAACCAAAACCCAAGAGATTCAGCAATGGCTTGCTAGTAAAGGGGCGGTGCCTGCTTAACTTAAGTAATCATAATGCTAAGTAAAGACATTCTGAACTTATGAGAACGAAAAAGCGCCGGTTAATTTTTATATTAATCGGCGCTTTTATTTAGATTCAGTTCATTAGCTGCTTGTCTGCTACGCTTATTTTACCCTTGTTAAAAAGCTTTATTTGGCGCGACCAATCCCTATATAGTCACCGACCAAATCATCAACCTGCGTTCGCGACAGCGCATTGCGCGCATCGAATATCGGCAGCGCCTGCTCATTAAGCCTAGCAACATCTAGCTTATTTTCTGCCAACCAGCTGATAATAAAAATGGCCTGCGCTTCATTAAGCTTTTGGTACGGACTGGCGATCAGTTCCAGTAGCGATTGCTGTCCATAGAGCTCGGCAAGCTCGGTTTGGGCTTTATCACTATATACCAGCGTGCGGATATTATAAGACCAGAGTAGCGCTAACAACGGATGAATAGCCGACTCTGCTGTCCGTCCCGAGCCCGCTTTATAACTACCGCCCCAAATCACCACGGTTTTATGGTCGATAAATCCATCAAAATATTGCCAAAACTTACGAAATATCAGCTCTTTTTGGTCTTCATTGATATTAATGACTGCCTGTAGTAACGGCATAGCTAGACTCTTTTCTGTACTGGACTGCTGCAACTTAACCAACTCTGTCGGTAGTGTATTACCACCAAAGCCCCAGCCTGCTTGCAAGTAGCTACTGCCTACGCGCTCATCAAGTCCCATAATGTGACTGACTTGCTGGATATCGACCTGTTGACTATCAGCCAAGCGCGACATCTCATTCATAAAGCTCACCCTTGTGGCAAGCATCGCCATGATACTACTACGGGCAAACTCTATAGTAGCAATATCTGCTTGATGAAACGCGCGCGCCTGTTGCATCAAAGGCTGTAGCATCGTTAAATGATGGCGGCTATTTGGCGTTTTTTCACCCAGCAACAACAATGATGGATTTAGCATTGAGCTGTACGCATCGCCATCTTTTAAGAATACAAATGGCACATAATAAACCCAAGCGCGCTGCAACTGCTTGGACAATGCGTCAACCGCGCCCAGCTGTTTAATGCCACTCATAATAAGCGGTAAGGTTTGCTGATGACTGTGGTTAAAGGCGGTAATCCAGCTGTCTGCTTGCCATACTGAGCGAATGCTGTCTAAAAATAACCAATATAGCGCAACTTGTTTTCTCTCACTATTATCATCCGTCTTTTCATAGTGCTCTAGCAGCTTACTCGCAGTAGTGGGCAAAGCGTAGCTGACAATCTGCTGCTGCTGCACGTACATCTGCCATAGCGCTTGCAAATGATGCTCAAAACCATATTGTTGTAATTGCTGCGTCAATACCTCTTTATCAGTATAAAGATGCACCGTATGACCAAGACTTGCCAGTACCACCGCACTGGTAATGGCCTCAATACTGTGACCGACGAGGACGCAAACACTAGTGTTTTTAGCGGCTTGGTTAAATGAATGTGGTGCGGATTGGTCGTTATCTGTCTGTTGTTTATTTATAGCGGCAGCGCTCATAAGATTACCTTTTATATTGCAAAGTTGGCAGCGTGGATAAGTGGATAAGCCAGTCGCATGATGCCACTAGCTACTAGCCATAAGCCATTAAGACAACAGCTTAATATGCTGCAATAGCTGATTGGTAGAGGTGTCGAATTGCGCATCGCCGCCTTGCTGCATGGCGGTATGCACCGACTCTGCCATTTTCTTGCCCATCTCAACGCCCCATTGATCAAACGGATTGATATCCCAAATGCTGGCCATGACATAAACCTTGTGCTCATAAAGCGCTATCAGCTCCCCCAAACTATGCGGGGTCAGCTCATCAATAAGGAGCGTGGTTGACGGCTGATTACCACGGTAATATTTGTATTTATCGGCATCAGAAGCCGCTTCAATATCCTTATCAGCAATAGCAGCATTACCAAAAGCTAAAACCCGACTTTGCGCTAAACAGTTTGCCAAAGACAATTCATGCTGCTGCTGTAGCGATTCATTTGTCGCATCATCACTATAACGGCGCACGCAAGCGATAAAGTCACAAGAGACCTGCTGCGTTCCTTGATGCAGAAGCTGATAAAAAGCATGCTGCGCATTGGAGCCAATCTCGCCCCACAAAATTGGACACGTATCATAATCAAGGCGCGCGCCATGCTGAGTCACCGATTTGCCATTACTTTCCATCTCAAGCTGGGTCAAGTAGCTTGGCAAATACTCCAAACGCCCATCATAAGGCAGCACGGTATGCGCATTGACTTGTAAAAAGGTACTATTCCAAACGGCGAGCAAACCTAATAATACTGGCAAATTCTCAGAAAAGTCTGCTTGGGCGAAATGCTTATCCATATTATGTGCGCCGGCTAGCAGCTCTTTAAAACCATTCATGCCAATACGAATAGCGATAGCAAGTCCAATCGCCGACCACAATGAAAAACGGCCGCCAACCCATTCCCACAGCTGCAATTGATGCTCAGGGTGAATGCCCCATGCAGTCATTTTTTCACAGTTGGCCGATACGCCGATAAAATGACGGCGCAAGACGCTTTCTTCCGTGCCAGCGCGTAGCTTTGCCGTAGCGAGTAACCATGACAGTGCTGTCTTGGCATTGGATAGCGTGTCAACGGTGCCAAAAGATTTGGAGGAGATGATAAATAAAGTGGTTTCAGGATTTAGGTGCTTGAGCAAATTATCAAGCTGTGTGCCATCCATGTTAGAGACAAAATGCACCTCGATAGCAGTATCTGCCCATTCATCAAGCGCGGTGGTCGCCATCAGCGGGCCTAAATCTGAGCCGCCAACGCCAATATTAACCACATCAGTGATTGCTTTGCCAGAAAATCCGCGCCATGTGCCGTTGCGTACCCGCTCTGACAATCTTTCTACCTGCGCCAAGCTCTCATGTACATCAGCGGCGACATTTTGCGTGCCAACTTGCAGCTGTTCTGTAGCTGGCAAGCGTAGAGCGGTATGCAGCGCTGCTCGCTTTTCACTGGTATTAACCATCGCCCCTTGTAACAAGGCATCGATACGGCCTGACAACTCGCAACTATTCGCCAAATTTAATAAATTTTCTAGCACCGCATCATTAATACACTGCTTGCTATAATCCATATATAGCGCGCCCGCTTGCGTGCTAAAGCGAGACGTCCGCTCATTATCCTGCGCGAACAATGGGGCAAGCGCCCACGGCTGCTCCGCTAACTTGGCTAAATGCTGCCAATACTTAGAGTGGCGGGCACTTTTATAGCCCTTATTATTTCTCTCATCCATTAGCTATTTATCATCCCTTAACTGCTGCTCGGCAAAATAGATAAACGCTTGCATATACGAGCGCATATCGCCTGCGTCATAACTATCGCCGCGCATGGTCGTCACATTAACGCCATATTTGCTAATCAAGGCATCAATGGCATCAGTCAGTTGAATCTCGCCGCCAACCGACGCTCTAGTATTGGCCAGATAATCAAATATATGATTGCTAAATACATAACGACCGACAACGGCCAATTTTGAAGGGGCATCCGCTAAATTTGGCTTTTCGACAAAACCGGCAACTTTAAAGCTCGCGTTTTTATCAGCTTGCTCGATTTCATGCGCTTGATTAAATGCTTCGTCTAATTGGGCAATACCGTATTTATGCACATCTTCATCTGCTACGTTATTGACCAATATTTGCGAATGCGTGTCTTTAGCAAAGGCCTCAATCATAAACGCCAAATTATCAGTCGTTATATCGGTGGTAAATGGATCGAGCACCACATCTGGCAGCAGTACAGCAAAGTCATGCTCACCGATGATTGGACGCGCCGCCAATACCGCGTGCCCCAACCCTAGCGGTTTGCCTTGGCGTATCATAGACACCGTTACATCCTCGGGTAACCAATTTAAGCTATCAGCTAACGCGCCTTTACCTTTAGTGCGCAATTGATTATCCAATTCAGCATTGATATCAAAGTAGTTTTCGATGGCGCTTTTTTGCGCATGACCGACCAAAACAATATGTTTGATACCAGCAGCAATGGCTTCTTCAACGACATAATGAATAGCGGGACGATTGCCAAGTGGTAGCAGCTCTTTTGGCACTGATTTCGATAACGGCAGCATACGAGTGCCAAAGCCTGCGACAGGAATAACAGCGTGAGTAATTTTTTTCATAATTTTTAGACTGTATTTAAGAGTGTGAAATAAGAAACATGCCTAATCAATGCTAAGCGCTATGATAGCCATTCGGGTTTTTACTCTGCCAACGCCACGTATCTTGACACATCTCAGCAATAGATAGTGTCGCCTCCCAACCTAGCAAATCTTTGGCTTTATCGGCGCTGGCATAGCAGCTGGCAATATCTCCAGCGCGCCGAGCAGAAAACTGGTAAGGAATATTTTGGCCTGATACTTCAGAAAAAGCCGTGACCAATTCTAAAACAGACGTTCCTTTACCTGTTCCCAAATTAATGGGTAAAAAACCTATTGAGCTGTATTTATCTCGACCTACTTGTTTCTGTAAGAAGTTAAGCGCTGCTACATGACCTTGGGCAAGATCAGTGACATGGATAAAATCGCGTACCCCCGTCCCATCGACAGTAGAATAGTCATTACCAAAAATACTGAGTTTTTCAAGCTTGCCAACGGCGACTTGCGAAATATAAGGCATTAAATTATTAGGAATATCATTTGGATCTTCGCCAATTTGCCCAGATGGGTGCGCACCTACGGGATTGAAGTACCTAAGTGGAATAAGATTCCAGCCATCATCGGTTGCCGCTAAATCCTCTAAAATATGCTCGACCATCAGTTTGCTCTGACCATAAGGATTGGTGCAAGAACGCTTTGATTCCTCATTGATGGGCAAGGATTCAGGATCTCCATAGACGGTCGCAGAAGATGAAAAAACCAAATTCTTAACATCAGCTTCTCTCATAACTTCCAATAAAGCAATGGTGCCACTGACATTATTATTATAATACAGCAATGGCTTGGCCACCGATTCTCCAACGGCTTTTAGTCCCGCAAAATGAATCACACCAAAGAACTGATGCTCGGCAAAGACCTGTTTGAGTAGATCAATATCACGAATATCGCCTTTAACAAAGTCGATGGGTTGATCAATGAGCTTGGATACGCGCTCAATAGCTTCACGGCTACTATTAGACAAATTGTCGTAGACAACAATATCATAGCCTGCTTCCTGTAAAGCTATACAAGTGTGTGAGCCGATATATCCAGCACCACCGGTTACCAATATCTTATTTTTCATAATTGCTACATTTTAATCAAAGGAAAGTTATTTTTAGAATAAAAAAAGACACCCCATTGTAGGAGTGCCTTTGTTTTTTTTCAACGATGTTTTGGTATTAGACTAGCTATTAATACCTAAATTACCAACCGGTAACTTCTTTTAACTTATCGCCAATTTTTGATGGATCGCGAGTATAAGCAATTCCAGCGTCTTCAAAGGCTTTGAATTTCTCTTCAGCAGTGCCTTGACCACCAGAGATAATCGCGCCAGCATGGCCCATACGTTTACCAGCAGGCGCAGTCACACCAGCAATATAACCAACCACTGGCTTGGTTACGTGCTCTTTGATATAAGCTGCCGCTTCTTCTTCAGCTGTACCACCAATCTCACCGATTAATACGATGGCTTCGGTTTGTGGATCGTCTTGGAACAGTTTTAGCGCATCGATTTGGTTCATACCTGGGATAGGGTCACCGCCGATACCGATACAAGTAGACTGACCAAAGCCAAGCTTAGTGGTTTGGGCAACCGCTTCATAAGTCAAGGTACCAGAGCGTGAAATGATACCCACTTTACCTGGCAAATGGATATGACCTGGCATGATACCGATTTTGCACTGACCTGGAGTGATAACGCCTGGGCAGTTTGGACCAACCATACGTACATCGCCTGCTTCTTCGATATAACGCTTGGCTTTTAGCATATCGATAGTCGGTACGCCTTCAGTGATTACGACGATCAATTTTACGCCTGCATCGACTGCTTCAACGATAGAATCTAATACAAATGGAGCTGGTACATAGATAACTGAAGCGTCAGCTTGGGTCGCTTCCATGGCTTCTGCCATGGTGTTAAAGACTGGCAAACCTAGGTGCGTTTGACCGCCTTTACCTGGGGTTACGCCGCCAACTACTTTAGTGCCGTACTCAATTGCTTGTTCAGAGTGGAATGTACCGTTTTTACCAGTAAAACCTTGTACCAATACTTTGGTATCTTTATCAATTAATACACTCATTATTTTTTCCTTATTCGGTTGTCTTGCAATAGCAGTTTTCTCGCTCATGTATCGTTAAATGTTAACGATTTATGCTTTTACTAAAAACTGCCATCACGCTGTGACTATAATGCTTAAGCGTCTGGTTAAGCGAGTTATGAATAAAACAGCGCTTACCCTCACCACTTATATTAAAGGCTTATGCTTTAACCGCATCGACAATTTTTTGCGCCGCATCTGCTAGGCCTTGAGCTGAAATGATTTTCACATCAGATTGCTCTAGTAGCTCAGCACCTTTTTCAGCGTTATTACCTTCTAGACGGACAACAACAGGTACTTTTACGTTCACTTCTTTAACTGCTTCGATAATCGCTTCGGCAATCATGTCACAACGTACGATACCGCCGAAGATGTTGATTAGAACGCCTTCAACACTGCTGTCTTCTAGAATGATTTTGAACGCTTCAACAACGCGATCTTTGGTTGCACCGCCGCCAACGTCCAAGAAGTTAGCAGGTTTGCCGCCGTACAATTTGATAATGTCCATGGTCGCCATCGCAAGACCAGCACCGTTTACCATACAACCGATGTTACCTTCTAGGGCAACATAGTTTAGGTCAAATTCAGCTGCTTTGAGCTCGCGCTCGTTTTCTTGCGTTTTATCTTGTAGTGCTGCAATTTTAGGCAGGCGATATAAAGCGTTTGAGTCAATACCGATTTTGCCATCAACACAAACGATTTCGCCATTTTCGCGAACCGCTAATGGATTGATTTCTAATAATGCAAAATCATTGTCAACGAATGCTTGATAAGCGCCGCTCATCAATTTTACAAACTGGTTGATTTGCTTGCCTTCAAGACCCAGTTTAAATGCCACTTCACGTGCTTGGTAAGGCATTAGCCCAACTAATGGATCAACGCTTACTTTAAAGATTTTTTCTGGAGTTTCGCTTGCGACTTCTTCGATATCAACGCCGCCTTCGGTTGATGCCATAAAAGTTACGCGGCGCGTAGAACGGTCTACAACTGCACCAAGATATAGCTCAGTTTGTACTGGGTACATATCTTCTGCAACCAATACGAAGTTAACTGGTTGGCCTTCTGCGTCAGTCTGGAATGTAACCAGATTGGTACCGATAAGCTCTTCAGCAACTTGCTTTGCTTCTTCGCGAGTTTTAACGAGCTTCACACCGCCCGCTTTACCACGGCCACCAGCATGAACCTGCGCTTTAATAACCGCAATATCAGTAGGCGTCTTATCAAAAGCAGCAGCAGCTTCGTCGCCATTATGGGCGATGATGCCTTCTTGAATGGGCAAACCGTAGCTTTTTAATAGCTCTTTTGCTTGATACTCATGTAAATTCATTGATTGTATCCTTTATTTTTTACAATTAATAAAAAGTGAAAACAAGTGCAAGGCAGAATAACGCTGCCACACTTATGATGGCGGTGACCGTTATCATAATAGTGATAGCGGCCGCACCATCCGGTTAAACTTGATATTGACTCAAATGCTTTTCATTTTAAGTAAGTTAATCTCAAAAACTATTTACGTTTTTTACGCTGTATGGCATGAATCGCACGGCCATCTGCTGATAAAGCGGCTTCATGAACCGCTTCAGAAATGGTTGGATGCGCAAATGTCATCAACTGCAAATCTTCGATACTAGACACAAATTCCATCGCAATCATACCTTGATGGACAATATCGCCCGCACCAGCAGAAATGGCATGCATACCTAACAAACGATCTGTTTTAGCATCAGCAACAACTTTGATAGAGCCTTGTGCTTCACTTTGTGCAAGCGCACGACCGTTAGCTGCTAGGTTAAATGAACCGGTTTTGACTTCATAACCCGCTTCAGTCGCTTCTTGCTCGGTCAAACCAACCCATGCAATTTCTGGATGGGTATAAATGACGTTGATAATGGTGTCATAGTTAACTTGTGCTTTTTCACCATGAATGCGCTCAACCGCCATCATGCCTTCTTCCATCGCTTTATGCGCAAGCATAGGGCCACGAACCAAGTCACCGATTGCATAAACGCCGTCAAGGTTGGTTTTACACTGGTCATCGACATCGATAAGACCGCGCTCAGTCAACGTGATACCACTGTCTGCGCCCAATAGTTTTTCAGAGTAGGCACGGCGACCAACACAAACAATCAGTTTATCAAAGCTTTCATCCGAGGCTTCACCTTTTGCTTCGCTGGTCACGACAACTTGATCGCCTTTCACCTCAGCATTGGTTACTTTGGTATCAACACGGATATCAAGACCTTGCTTTTTCAGCATTTTACCCGCTTCTTTAGCGATGTCTTTGTCAGCCGCTGCTAGGAAGCTTGGTAGCGCTTCATAGACAACCACTTCCGCGCCCAAGCGGCGCCATACTGAACCTAGCTCAAGACCAATTACGCCTGCGCCAATGACGCCTAAACGCTTTGGTACTTCGGTGAAATCAAGCGCGCCAGTAGAATCAACAATACGGTCGCCATCAGTTTTTGCCACAGGAATATCGATAGGCACCGAACCTGCTGCAAGAATGACGTTTTTGGCGGTAATAGTCGTTTCACTTTCGTCTTCTAGGGCAGTAAATTTAACTTTTTTATCCGCACCTTTACCATCTTCTAACGTGCCCCAGCCTTGTAGCCAGTCAACGCCATTGCCTTTTAGCAATGCCGCCACGCCGCCCGTCAATTGCTTAACAATGGCTTCTTTACGGCCAATCATTTGCTCGATATCGATAGCAACGTCACCGGTGCTGATACCATGTTCAGCAAGGTCATGTTTGGTTGCTTCATAACGATGTGATGAATCAAGTAAGGCTTTTGATGGGATACAACCGACGTTTAAGCAAGTACCACCCAGTGCTGGCTCACCTTTATAAACGCGTTTTTCGATACAAGCCACGCTCATACCCAATTGACCTGCGCGAATAGCGGCTTCGTAACCACCAGGACCGCCGCCGATGACGACTAAATCATAATTGTCTTTCATAGTACGTTCCTATTTTTAATTTGGTTCTAATTTATTTCTAGATTTTTTTCTGATTTTATGAGGATTTAAATGACTGGTTGGCCTACTGAATGATAAATGACGATTTTTCCGTCGTTAATACACCACAAAAAAAGTCGCATTTATTTGACAATAAACCACAATCTCCTCGTCCAAAGTGAAAAAGCTTGTATCAGTGGTTACCGATACAAGCTTAAAAGCTTACAGGTCTAGGAGTAGCATGGTTGGATCTTCGACCAACTCTTTGATAGTAACTAAGAACTGTACCGCTTCTTTGCCGTCAATCATACGGTGATCATATGATAGTGCTAGGTACATCATTGGTAAAATTTCAACTTTACCGTCGACTGCCATTGGGCGATCGTTGATAGCGTGCATACCTAAGATAGCAGTTTGTGGTGGATTCAAGATAGGCGTTGACATGAGTGAACCAAAGACGCCGCCGTTTGAAATGGTGAACGTACCGCCAGTCATGTCATCAAGACCAAGTTTACCTTGTTGTGCTTTACCACCAAACTCACGAATCTTAGCCTCAACATCAGACATACTCATGCGGTCGGTATCACGCAATACAGGAACGACCAAACCACGATCTGAAGATACGGCAACACCGATATCATAGTAGCCGTGATAAACGATGTCATCGCCGTCTAGTGACGCGTTAACCGCTGGGAAGCGTTTTAGTGCTTCAGTCGCCGCTTTAATAAACAATGACATAAAGCCTAGACGTACGCCATGGCGCTTTTCAAATTGCTCTTTATACTTAGCACGCATATCCATCAACGGTTTCATGTTGACTTCGTTAAACGTGGTTAGCATCGCTGTTTCTTGTGAGGCAGCCAGTAGACGGTTAGCAACTGTCTTACGTAGACGCGTCATTGGTACGCGTTTTTCAGTACGCTCACCGGTTGATTCAGCAACTGGACGACCGCTATCAGATTTGATAGAGCTATCAGCTTTTAGCGTTGGGTTTGCCATGTCGGTTTTGGTTACACGACCACCGCGACCACTGCCTTCGACATTTTTAGGATCAACGCCAGATTCTTTCGCCGCTTTTCGTACCGCAGGGCTTTGGTCTTTATGATCCGCTTCGTCTTTTTTATCTGTCGCTTGGACTGGCTCACCGCCATCGGTAGCTTGTTTCGGCTGTACTGGCGCTGCTGGTTGATCTGGGTCAACTGCAGGCTCATCAGCACTATCGCTGCTACCACCAGCAGAACTACCGCTAGCACCAGCTTCAAACTCGGCGATTAGCTCGTCTGACAAAATCGTATCGTCAACTTGCTTAACGATTTTGGTAACCACACCGTTATCAGGTGCAACCACTTCTAATACCACTTTATCAGTTTCAATTTCAGCCAATAAGTCGTCGCGGCTAACTTCTTGACCTTCAGTGACATGCCATTCCACGAGGGTGCCATCGGCAACCGATTCTGGAAAAACGGGGGCTTTAATTTCAGCCATCGATATACTCCTTAGATATTGATATTACTCTTTATTATTAAGTCGTGATAGGCAGTCAATACCATTCTCAATCGTCTTACTTTAATGGTAATAGCGGTACGGACTGTTATCGCCTGATTCGTGTATCTTATATAATCTGTTGCTTAAGCCAACTACTATTTAGATAGCTCATCCACACTGATGCCAAGACCACCAGCAATGAGTGCTTGCTGCTGCTGAACATGTAGTTTTGGAGATCCTGTCGCTGGCGCCGCACTAGCAGGACGTGCGACCGGCTCCATGACTTTTGCCTTGGTTGGATGCGGCACAACAATGCGGAACATATGCGGCGCTAGATAGTACCAAGCACCTTGGTTAAGTGGCTCTTCTTGCGTCCAAACAATCTCAGCTAAGTTACTATATTTTTCAATCTCAGCAATCAAACGCTCTTCTGGTAATGGGTATAGCTGCTCAATACGCACAATCGCTACATGATCTAAACCTAGCGCACGGCGTTGTTCTAATAAGTCATAGTAAACTTTACCGCCGCACAGCACCATACGCGTTACGTTGTCGGCATTTTGCTGATCGATCTCTGGCAATACTGTCTCAAACTTGCCGTTCGCCAGCTCTTCAAGAGTTGAAGTTGCCAATTTGTGACGTAGTAAACTCTTCGGTGACATGACGATTAATGGCTTACGAATCGGACGTACCGCTTGACGACGTAGGGCATGATAGATTTGCGCTGGGGTCGTTGGCGTAATCACTTGCATGTTGTCTTCAGCACATAACTGCAAGAAGCGCTCTAGGCGAGCAGATGAATGCTCAGGACCTTGACCTTCAAAGCCATGTGGTAATAACATCGTTAGACCACAAACGCGCTGCCACTTAGTCTCACCACTTGAGATAAACTGGTCAATCACCACTTGTGCACCGTTCACAAAGTCACCAAACTGTGCTTCCCAAACGATTAGCGCATTAGGAACTGTGGTCGCATATCCATATTCGAAGGCTAGTACCGCTTCTTCTGATAACAATGAGTTGTAAGTAGCAAAGCGCGCTTGCGTCTCACTGATATGTGAAAGAGGCACATACATGCTGCCGTCATTGACGTTATAGATTTCACTGTGGCGATGCGAGAACGTACCACGGCCCACATCTTCACCAGTAATACGTACCAAGACATTGTCATGGTCAACCAATGATGCATAGGCTAGTGTTTCAGCGGCGCCCCAGTTAAGTGGCTCTTCGCCAGTTTGCATAGCTAGGCGCTGTTCGACCATTTTTTGTACTTGGCGTTGTAGCTTGTAACCTTCTGGCATTTCTGCCATACGGCGACCATAGCCTTTTAGCACTTCGATATCGACGCTGGTATCCCAATCGTCAACCAAATCATGACCTAAGTAAGGTTTCCAATCAACGAAGAGCTCTTCGTTAGGCTGACTCACTAGAGAGCTGGCAACGTATTCACCGCGGTCTAACGACTCACGATATTCATCTTCGTACTGCTGAGCTTCACTCTCGCTCAACACGCCGGCTTTGATCAGTTGCTGTGCGTAGATAGTGCGAGTGGTTGGTAATTTCTTAATCACTGCGTACATTAATGGCTGAGTCGCTGATGGTTCATCGGCTTCGTTATGACCGTTACGGCGATAACAAAATAAGTCAATAATGATGTCTTTATCAAACTCATGACGGTAATCTAATGCCAATTGCGCCGCGAAAACCACTGATTCAGGATCATCACCGTTTACGTGCAAGATAGGCGCGTGCACCATTTTGGCAACATCAGTACAATATTCAGTCGAGCGTGCATCTTCTTGACGACTGGTGGTAAAACCAACTTGGTTATTAATAACAATATGTACTGTACCGCCCGTGGTATAAGCGCGGGTTTGTGACATTTGAAAAGTTTCTTGCACCACACCTTGGCCTGCAAATGCCGCATCGCCATGAATAACGATCGGTAGTACAGAGTTGCCTGTTTTGTTATCTTGTAGTGGTTGGTCATTACGGCGAACTTGACGCGCGCGTACCGAACCTTGCAATACTGGTGCGACAATCTCAAGGTGCGATGGGTTAAACGCCAATGCCAAATGCGCCTCACCGCCCGGTGTCATCACGTTCGATGAAAAACCATTATGATATTTAACGTCACCTGAGCCTTTTTCTGGCTGCACTTTACCATCGAACTCATCAAACAAATCGGCAGGGTTTTTACCCAAAATATTAACCAACAAGTTTAAACGACCACGGTGAGCCATACCGATAACCATCTCTTTAGTACCATAACCGCCAGCACGTTGGATGATTTCATTGATAGCAGGAATAAAGCTCTCACCACCTTCTAGACCAAAACGCTTAACACCCGTATATTTACGAGCCAAATATTTTTCTAAGCCTTCGGCAGCGGTTAAACGCTCAAGGATTGAGAGACGTTTTTCTTTATCAAACTCGATATAACCCAGATTGGTTTCTAGGTATTTTTCCATCCAGCGTTTTTCGGTGCTGGTGGTCACGTGCATATATTCCGTACCGATATAACGGCAGTAGACGCGCTCCATGATCTCAATGATTTCACGTAGCGTCGCTTCATCCTTACCAATATTTAAATCATTGGTTGGGAATACGGTATCAAGGTCGGCTTCAGAAAGATTGTGATAGGCAAGGGTTAAATCTTCCACTTCTGCACGTGGATGCAAATCTAACGGATCAAGCTTAGCACGGCGATGACCACGGCGACGATAGGCTGAAATCAGCTGCTGCACGCCCATTTGCTTTGGGTCAGCACAGTTTGAATTACCAACTGTTGAAGCTGATGCTTCAGTGCTTACTTTGTTCGCCGTTTGATTGCGCGCAAGCAACAAAAACTGATCTTTAATAGCATTGTGCTTGGCATCGTTTGGCGTTTTGTATTGTTCAAAATACGCTTGCCAATCGTTATCAACGCTACTAGGATCATCTAGATATTGCTCATAGAGCGCTTCGATATATTGAGCATTGTCGGCAGCCAGTTCGGTATGATCTAGGCTCGCAGTTTCTTTAGTTATACTATTCATAATAATCGTCTATTTGATAGATAAATGAATGGAATCGTGCTTATTATTGTGTTGTTCGTTATAGGTTAGCGACATCAATCGTCGCTTTTTACCATTAAAACTTGTCTTAACATTATCTTTTTATTAACCATATCTACAAGTTACCGCTCTTGGTCAATAAAAAACATCCTACCCAAGCTATCTCGTTATAAAAAAGATAATTGCAATACCATGCTTACTATTAAAATTATTTGTGAACGGTCGGTTTTCTTTAGTGGCTCGTTTGACAACATTAATTTATATATAATGCTTGCAGCTATAACCAAATTGTTAATAGCATGGTTTTACTCAAAAAATTTTGTCTTCAGTTAGCCTTTTAATTGGCTATTTCCGCTGAAGTGTCTTGCTATGGTAGAAATATAGGCGATATTACGCCAAAGATATAGTGCTGTATAGGGTAACATGACTGCCTAACACGCCATAGTTTGTTTGTTCAATACTAGGTATTTACGAAATGAATATCAACTATCATTTCTCGCAACTAGTTAATTTTTATATGAACAAATAACGGCGCTATCGCTAAGATTTAGCTAAATTTATAGCCTACTTTTTGCATTTCTATAGATTTTGAGCGATATAAACATTTATGGTTAATCACTACCTTTAAATGAATCTGCGCGAAAATATACGGTTGTAATCAATTATATAGACATGCGTACGATATAGCATGCCCTCTTACATACAAGCAACGTATTGTTAATACAGCCTTACTTTCATTGACTGAGTCACCACTGCCCATCAACAATACCGTCTAAAATATCAGTTTTGTGATGCTAGCTTTATAACTGACAGTTTAATGCTGATAACCTTGAATAAAAAACACCACCTAATGAGAGGTGGTGTTTTTTTAACAGCGCTATTATAAAGCTAATTACCAATAAATGGTAGACTAACCTGCTTGATCGATCAGTAAATTGCGCAGATGACCGATGGCTTTGGTTGGATTTAGGCCTTTTGGACATACTGACACGCAGTTCATGATACCGCGGCAACGGAATAAGCTGAACGGATCTTCTAAACGCCCTAGACGAGCACGAATATCAGTATCGCGGCTGTCAGATACAAAACGGTTGGCATTCAATAGTGCTGCTGGACCTAAGAACTTATCAGGGTTCCACCAGAATGATGGGCAGCTGGTTGAACAGCAAGCACATAAAATACACTCATACAAACCGTTCAATTTTTCACGCTGTTCAGGTGACTGCAAACGCTCGGTTGCTGGCGCTGGCTGGTCATTGATTAAGAACGGATGAACTTTTTCGTATTGCTCATAAAATTGGTTCATGTCGACGACCAAATCACGAACCACTGGCAAACCTGGTAATGGACGAACCGTTACTTTTTCAGGCAAGGTGTTCATGTTAATCAGACAAGCTAGACCATTTTTACCATTAATATTCATGCCATCTGAACCGCAAATGCCTTCACGGCACGAGCGACGGAAAGTAAGGGTTTCATCTTCTTTCTTTAGGCGTAATAACACGTCAAGCAACATACGATCTGAGTCCAATAACTCAATCGTATAAGTTTGCATGCGCGGCGCTGCGTCCACATCAGGATCGTAGCGATAGATTTCGATGGTGCGAGTACCTCGGCTCATAATGCTAAACTCCACACATTGGTGATGCGGGCTCACAAGCGTACAGTCTAAAGACTGCTATTTATCAGCGCTATGATTAAACCATAGCGCTGATAAAAGCTTATCGCTGGCGCTCACCTTTTATTAAATAAGGGATAAAACGTTAATTCTATGTATACACAAAGCTGTATGCTCAAAACTACAGGGGCTAGAATTAATAAACGCGAACTTTTGGCTCGACGTAATCGACCGTCAATGGCACTTTACGCACAGGCTTATAGATAATACGATTGCCTTCAGAATACCATAGGGTATGCTTCATCCAATCATTATCGTTACGGCCGTTTGGTGCATAATCATCATCTTCTGGGCGATCATAGTCAGAAACACTGTGCGCGCCGCGGCTTTCATGACGGTTAGCGGCCGATATCATCGTCGCTTTTGCCACTTCATACAAGTTGGCTACTTCAAACGCTTCGATACGCGCAGTATTAAAGACCTGTGATTTATCAGCCAAATGGATTTGGTCGATTTTATCAGCAAGCGCTAGAATCTGCTTAACACCTTCATCCATCATCGCCTGCGTACGGAATACACTGGCATGCTTTTGCATAATGGCGCGAATCTCGTCAGCCACGTCTTGCGCATTGTAGCCTGAAGTTGATTGTTGCAATTTGTCTAAACGGCGCACAGTGAAATCAAGCACATGTGGATCAAGCGGCTTGTAGTTATGGTCAGCATGATGGAATTCATCAACGATATGCTTACCAGCAGCGCGACCAAAGACCAATAAATCAAGTAGCGAGTTGGTACCTAAACGGTTGGCACCATGCACACTAACGCACGCACACTCACCGATTGCATAAAGACCTTTAACGACGTTGCCTTTGGCATATAGACCGTCTTCATCGGTACCCGCTTCTAGATCCGGTACAATCACCTGACCATGAATCGTGGTTGGAATACCGCCCATCATATAGTGAATGGTTGGGATAACTGGAATTGGCTCTTTAGTGATGTCAACGTTGGCAAAGTTTTTACCAATCTCGAATACTGATGGTAAACGCTTCATAATGGTGTCAACACCCAAATGGGTCATATCCATCACGATATGGTCAGCATTTGGACCACAGCCGCGACCTTCTTTGATTTCTTGGTCCATCGAACGTGATACCAAGTCACGTGGTGCCAAGTCTTTCACGGTGGGCGCATAACGCTCCATGAACGCTTCGCCATCTTTATTACGTAAGATAGCGCCTTCACCGCGGCAACCTTCGGTCAATAGTACGCCGGCACCATGAACGCCGGTTGGGTGGAACTGCCAGAATTCCATATCTTGCAATGGAATACCTGCACGAACCGCCATGCCAATACCGTCACCTGTATTGATATAAGCGTTGGTAGAAGCCGCAAAGATACGACCAGCACCACCTGTGGCTAACACAGTAATTGGTGATTGGAATACCGCAACCGTACCGGTTTCTTGCTCAAGCGCGATAACGCCATTGATGTTACCGGCCTCATCTTTGATCAAATCAAGCGCGATCCACTCGATAAAGAACTCTGTACCTTGCTGTAGGTTTTTCTGATAAAGCGTATGCAATAGCGCGTGACCCGTACGGTCAGCAGCAGCGCAAGCACGTTGTACGGCTTTTTCGCCATAGTTTGAGGTATGACCGCCAAATGGACGCTGATAAATGGTGCCATCTTCGTTACGGTCAAACGGCATACCCATGTGCTCAAGCTCATATACTACTTTCGGCGCTTCGCGGCACATGTACTCAATGGCGTCTTGGTCACCTAACCAATCTGACCCTTTCACGGTATCATAAAAGTGAAAGTGCCAGTTGTCATTACTCATGTTACCCAAACTTGCGCCGATACCGCCCTGCGCTGCAACGGTGTGCGAACGGGTTGGGAATACTTTGGTCAAGACTGCAACCTTCATGCCCGCTTCGGCCAAATGCAATGAAGCACGCATACCTGAGCCGCCGCCACCAACGATGACCGCGTCATAGTTCAGGGTTTTAATATTGCTAATGGTATTATCTTGTCTAGTTGCCATTACGGTTTTCCTAATGCCTGTTAATGCTTAGAAGTAAATAAAAAGGCTGATGTCTATGCTGGTTTCTGTCTTATCATGCGGCAATGTCGGCTAATATTTGCGCTCACGCTACTGACAATAATTTCAACCATCAAAATCTGCTATCAATACCTTTTGACCACTTAACTTGCATATCTATCGTTATATTGGGCTTATCTGTTTATTTAACTATCGGTCTAACTGTTATGCAACTGCTTAATAATGCACTGGTATCAGTGATAAGTTAAATTGAGAAATACCCAACGCTATGATTGGCTCTGTCTATTTTGGCTACTAACGGATTTTATTCTCTAAACGCTTTTAAATCAGTAAGGCTATAAATGCGGTTAGATTCATCCGTTATTATTCATCGATATATGGCTGCTAATACTACGCTTATAAATAGCCTATGAATAAATATTTACCGGTATGATAAAAAGTTAAACAGCAACAACACCGAAGCCGTTACCCCAAAAAATCATAATGCCCCAAAATAGGAAGACTAAAATAGCGATAATCATCAATGTTTGTAAAAATAAACGCAGTTTAGGCGCGCTTTCACCCATCTTGCCAGAGGTAATATAGTCGGTAAATACCGTCCACATACCCACCCACGCGTGACCAGCCAATGCCAAAATAGCCAACAAGCTGAACAGACGCATCGGTAAACTGGTCATAAAATCAGACCATTCAATGAAGGTTACATTGCCATGGGTTAAGAAAAAGCCCAGCAACACCACACTGTAAACGGCTAGAATAACCGCACTGATACGTTGGACCATCCAATCACGGGTACCTGAGCTTGTTAGACCGGTGGCGCTTTTGATTCCTGAATCATTTTTTATCATTAGAACATCACCCATACAAATGACGCGACAATTAAAATCGCTGCAATCACTAAGCTGACAACAGACGCCATACGCGCCGATTGTAGCTCTTCATTTTGACCATTATCAGCAAATAAATGCTTCACGCCCATCACGAAGTGATAAGCAATGGCGGCGACGAAAATCCACGCTAAAAAGCGAATAAAGACATTGTCAAACACGGTTTCAAAACTCTCAGGCGATGCCAAAGAATTCTGTAATAACCACAGCATGACTGGGATAAGTAGAAATAAAACAATGCCAGAGATACGATGCAAGATAGAAGCAATTGCAATCGGTGAGCGGTTAACGCTAATCACTTGGCTTAAGGGCAGATTAATAGGTCGGTTGCTTTTCACAGCGGGCATCCTTTTTGCGGTTATACTCCTGTATCAGCTATCAACGCATTATACGAATACTATTTATCAATACTATTCTACAAGCGGCAAGCAACACATGAGATGAATAAAGTAAGGAAGGGCTAGCTGACGTCGTTTCATTTGCGCTAAATATGCAAGGTCGATAAGTCTTATTTATCTGACGTTCAGATAAACTCTATAAATAAAATCTGTGCCCGTAGCGACTGTTTATTTAGTTGCTATTTGGGTAGTTTCCATTTATAAAGTGGTTATAGACTTCCCTATCGCTCACTGAAGTGACAATCCCTTTTTATGACAAATCATTCACACCCTTTATACAAAATAAAGAGGTTACATGGAGTTCATAATATGGGATAAATCGATTAACTATTCTATTTTTACGACGTTGCATCAACAAAAAAGATAACGCCATAATATCATCTGTAGAGTATCATTTTTTATTAAGGCAAACTTCACTGTTGACTATTTAAAAATAGAACAGTTAACAAGAATATTCAAACGATAAGTCGGGATTTAGTCTATCAACCGAACAGTCAATCATCAAAAAGTCTCAATAAAGCTGGGCTTTACCAATAGTTTTATCAGAGCAGCCTATTCATTTGCGCAAAGCTAGTGCCAGTTAAATCCCTCCAATTATAAAATGACTGCGCCATAATTACAAATTTATCCCCTAAATAGTGGTTATCGGTGATTATTTAACAAAAAGCTAGCTATTGGTAAGGCGAATTTATTAGTATTGATATTTCAGAATCAATTTTTGATCCAAATTAATCTGTCGGTTACGCATACTCTGTCTATGCCATGGTGCGTTGCTGCAAATATGACGGACGTTTATCTTGTAATAAAGTCTTAATTATTATAATGTTAATGAGAATCATTACATTATAAGCAACCAGCGGACTTGCTGCTGAATTACCGCTAAATTACTGAATAGACATATTTTGATACAAAGTTTACAGTCGTTTAGCACGACTAACGCACACCTATTACAGACATTGCTGCTAAAAGTCTTTTCAAAACCTCAGTAATAACTGCTAATATAGCCTGCATATTAAATGGGTTAAATTTTTTTGACCGTTTAACTAGTGAAGACGCGAGGGTATGCGTCGATATATTTTTATTCTAACAAGTTACAAACAATGGAGAGCAGTTTATGGCTGACAACAATGCCAAATTAAGCGTAAATGGTAAAGAATACGAATTTCCTATTATTGAAGGTACTTTAGGGCGTCCAGTTATCGATATTGCTGCTCTACAAGATTCAGGCTTTTGGTCTTATGACCCAGGTTTTAAAGTAACCGCTCCTGTTGAATCTAAGATTACTTACATTGATGGCGGTAAAGGTGAGTTATTACACCGTGGCTACCCTATCGACCAGTTAGCAAACAATGCTGAATACTTAGAAGTGGCGTATGCACTGATTCATGGTGATCTACCAAATGCTGAGCAAAAAGCAGATTTCTATGAAAAGGTTCGTAAACATACGGGTGTTCATGACCAATTACGTAAATTCTTTGAAGGTTTCCGCCGTGACGCGCATCCAATGGCGATTATGGTTGGTGTCGTTGGTGCTTTATCCGCGTTTTATCATGACAACTTAGACGTCAGCAACGAAGCACACCGTGAAATCACCGCTATCCGTCTAATCGCTAAAATGCCAACGCTTGCAGCGATGAGTTATAAATACTCGCAAGGCGAACCGTTCATGTATCCACGTAATGATTTTAATTACGCAGAAAACTTCTTATACATGATGTTCGCAACCCCTGCTGATGTTGACTACAAAACCAATGACGTGATTACTCGCGCGATGGACAAAATCTTTACTTTGCATGCTGACCACGAGCAAAACGCTTCAACGTCTACTGTACGTCTAGCAGGCTCTACTGGTGCCAACCCTTATGCGTGTATCGCTGCCGGTATCGCCGCCCTTTGGGGTCCATCACATGGCGGCGCTAACGAAGCTGTCCTTGAGATGCTAGATGAAATTGGTTCGGTAGAAAACGTTCCTGAATTTATGGAAAAAGTGAAAAGCCGTGAAGTAAAACTGATGGGCTTTGGTCACCGTGTTTACAAAAACTTTGACCCACGCGCACAAGTAATGAAAGAGACTTGCGATGAAGTACTAGGTGCATTGGGTATCAATGATCCTAAGCTTGAGCTTGCGATGGCGCTTGAGAAAATCGCTTTAGAAGACCCGTACTTCGTTGAGCGTAACTTGTATCCAAACGTTGATTTTTATTCTGGCATTATCTTAAAAGCCATCGGTATCCCAACGTCAATGTTTACCGTTATCTTCTCACTCGCGCGTACTTCTGGTTGGATCAGCCATTGGTTAGAAATGCACAGCGCACCGTTCAAAATCGGTCGCCCTCGTCAGTTATATACTGGTGAAACGCATCGCGACTTCGTTAAAGTTGAAGATCGTAAATAGTCAGCTATTGTTATTAGCAGCATAAAAAATCCCGCTACTTGAGCGGGATTTTTTATGGTCTAAATTCAATAAAGAAATAAAAAGTCACACTTTATTGAAACTCTTTTAAGGTCTGCTCATATTTGGCAATTTGCTCGTCATAACCTTGGATGGTTTCATTAAATTTTGCCATCAGTCTCTCAAACTCTTGCTGCTGATTGAGTTTCATCTGCTGCATATCCATCACTTGTTGGGCTTCTATCTGCTCCCAAACCTGATGCTGAATAATCAAACGCGCCAGCGCCGGACTTTTTGCACTCAATCGACCAGCGATTTCTGCATGTTCAAATAACTGCGGCGTCAAGGTGGCAATGTTAATCAAGGTATCAACCTCTTCTGCACTAAGCGGCGTAGTCACAGGTTGATAAAGCGCCTCTATCGCTTGCTGATAACTGTCTATAATCTGCTCATCTGTTAACATCACAGGTTTGCGCGGCTCAAGGCTAATACGCTTAAGCACCGTTAAATCGCGCTCGCCCACTTCGGTACTGGTATTAATATCAGTGTCCGTAGTCGCATCAGCGTCAACCTCAGAGTCATTGCTAACGTCTGACTCACTATTGTTATTGTTCGTAGCAGCAGCTGAATCCGTAATAGTTGGTTTTGCTATTTGCTCAGAATCGGTAGTATTTGCAACTGGATTAGCAGTATTAGATGGCTTAGCATTGTCTACTGACGCAGCAGAGGTATTATCTGGCAACAAATCATTGCCACTATCTGAGGCATCTGCCGCTTGTAGCGATTCATATTCGGCTTGTAGACGCTGCTGTAAACTTTTTGCTTGTGCAAGATACAAGGGTTGAAATTGCTCTATGCGCGCAGCAGCGGAGTCACTTTTGCGCATCGGCTGACTGTCCTCTACGCTGGTTTTCTCTTTGGGTTGACTACTATCGGCTACTGGCGCTTCTGCTTGCTGCTGACAGCCACTTAATAACAAAACCCCAGTCATGGCGGCTACTAGCAATGAGCGCGTACGCGGCGGCGTCATCGCTTTATTTAGCGACCTTGTATTTATACAGGTATGATGAGTCTGACCATCAGGCTTTACGAGCAAATTTTTAAACATCCGAGTTCTCATCCTTATTAAAAGCAGTGCGCTTATATGCTGAGGCTACTAGCTATTTTATTTTGTCTGTATGTTTAGCAGCTTGTTATTATTATAAAAAGGTTCAGTCATCATATAAATATTATAGGATAAAAGAAAGATTAAACTTTAAATGTCTCATGAGTTTTATGTTCGTCGCGAGTTTTATTCTAGTCATGGCTTTTATCGATTTTTTGTGTCGCTAAAAATGGAATACAGCTTTCAAAACCCTGACAATCGCGACCATGCTGCCGACTGATAAAATAATCTTGTACCATGCGTGCTTGCTGCTCAATACCATAGTTGAAAAAAGGTTTGCCAGCGGCAAGTACATAATCATAGCGACGATCAATCATAGCGCCGCGCACGACTTTAAGACCTTGCTGCAATTGCCAAACGTGGGTCAATTCATGGATAAGCCAGCTTTGCTTAGCCAAGGAACACTGACTAAAATCTATGACCCAGTCGGCCGGGTGAAAATAAATATTACCATTGGGACTGACAGCGTAATTTTTTAGTACCCAGCAGGCAGTTTTTAGCTGAACTTGCTCAAGCCGGATACTATCGCCGAACACCGAACGAGCCAGTGCCATCTCTCCAGTAGTCAGCTGACGTGAACGCTGCTTGGTAGCTTTAAGAGGCCTAGCACGAAGATACTCAGCGCGTTTAAATAAACGCTTGAAAGCAGATAGCGACAGCATGAATATCTTACCTTGTATTGGTTGCTCGTTTTATATTTGATAATTTGTCATAACATGATTGGTCATAACTGATAAACCATTAATAAGGTCGAAATCGCGTAAAACAAAGCCTTTAAGACATAAGCTGTACACTTAGCTGACTTTTATTAACGTAAATCTGCGTTAGCCTAGCTATAGTCACAACAATACAAAAAAACAGTCGTTTAATTGATAATAGAGATTTTTATGCCACCCAATTTTCATGCCGATACGCCCCTTGCTCAGCGCATGCGCCCAAAGACGCTCGACGCTATTATTGGACAAGAGCACCTGTTAGCAGCAGGCGCACCGTTACGGCGCTTGGTTGAGCAAGGGCACCTGCCGTCGATTATTTTGCATGGCGAAGCAGGCATTGGGAAGACCACCATCGCGATGCTATTGGCTGATGCGGTTGGCCGACCTTTTCATGCGTTATCGGCGTTAAATACGGGCGTAAAGCAATTACGTGAGGTTTTAGATACCAAGGATTCACTAAGCTTTGAATCGCCGGTGGTATTTATCGACGAGATTCACCGTTTTAATAAAGCGCAGCAAGATGCGTTACTTGGCGCGGTAGAGTCAGGTGATATTACGTTAATTGGGGCGACGACTGAAAACCCGTCGTTTAGTGTGAATAACGCCCTGCTATCGCGCTGCCAAGTTTATCGTCTAGAGCCGCTGACACCTGAGCAAATCAGCGCCGTATTGCAGCGCGCGCTATTAGAAGACAATATTCTTAAAAATCTAAAAGTTGATTTGCAGGCGCAACAGACGATTAGCCAGTTGGCACACGGTGATGCCAGAAAAGCGCTCAATCTATTAGAGCTTGCCATTCAAACGGCGGACGCTAAAGAATCGCCATTAATTATCAATGATGAATTGGTCGCTCGGGTCGCTCAGACGGCACTGGTACGCTACGATAAAGATGGCGAGCAGCATTACGATATTATCTCGGCCATGATAAAATCTGTACGCGGCTCCGACCCAGATGCGGCGCTATATTGGATGGCGCGAATGCTGGTTGGCGGTGAGCCTGCTGATTTTATCGCACGGCGCTTGGTGATTTTAGCCAGCGAAGATATTGGTAATGCCAACCCAAACGCCCTACTCCTTGCCGATGCTGCACTGCGTAGCGTACAGTCTATCGGCATGCCAGAAGCGCGCATTATCTTAGGGCAAGTGGTGGTTTATCTGGCGACCAGCGCCAAAAGTAACAGCACTTATAAAGCCATCAATGCGGCAATGGCCTTGGCAGAAAAAGACGCCTCGCCTGTGCCGCTGCATTTGCGTAATGGCGTGACCAAATTGATGCGCAATCAGGGCTATGGTGAAGGTTATGTATATCCGCACAATTATCCCAATCATTATTATCCGCAAAGCTATCTGCCGGACAATTTAATCGGGACAAGTTTTTATGAATTTGCTGACAATCAGCGCGAGCAGCACAGCAGGAATTTTATGGACTGGCTAAAGGGTCAAGCGGCTAGTAATGAATAACAGCATATTTGCATGCATCATTGATAATACTTATCGCTATTTTTAGGCTATTAATGGACATATTGGCAAGATGACGCAGCACGGTAGGGTGAAAAGCGTTAAAATGGCCTCATAATGATATATACAAGTCGATTGAGCACAGCATTATATTGCTGTTATTTAGAGGGCTATTCTATTATTAAGCCACGCCATGCTTTATCTCAGCGCTTGACGCCCTCTGCTGCTACAATAGACAAATAATAATTTAACCTTCTTATTAAACCCATCTATACATAATAAAATATTGAGACTTCCTATGAGTTTAAATACGATTCCTGAGATTATCGAAGACATTCGTGCTGGTAAAATGGTCATCTTAATGGATGACGAAGATCGCGAAAACGAAGGCGATATCATTATGGCCGCGACCCACGTGCGCCCTGATGATATCAACTTTATGATTACCCACGCTCGTGGTTTGGTTTGCTTAACCTTATCAGAAGCGCGCTGCCAACAGCTGGCATTGCCACTGATGTCAGACCGCAACGAGGCAAAGTTTAGCACCAACTTTACCGTTTCTATTGAAGCGGCTGAAGGCGTCACAACCGGTATTTCTGCTGCCGACCGTGCGCGTACCATTCAAGCAGCAGTGTCTTCTTCAGCAAAACCAGAAGATATCGTCCAGCCTGGGCATATTTTCCCAATCATGGCACAAAATGGCGGCGTCCTGCACCGTGCCGGTCATACCGAAGCAGGTTGTGATTTGGCCCGCCTAGCAGGGTTGGAGCCAGCAGCCGTTATCGTTGAGATCATTAAAGACGATGGCACGATGGCGCGCCGTGATGACCTTGAGATATTTGCCAAAGAGCATGGTCTTAAAATCGGCACGATTGCCGATTTGATTAACTACCGCATTGCCAATGAGCAAACGGTCGAAGAAGTTGAATCCCATCCGTTTGAGACCGAATACGGTACCTTTACCTTGCATCGCTTCCGCGAGTTTGGTGCAGACGAAACTCATTTAGCTTTGGTAAAAGGTGATGTCAGCGAAGGCGTCAGTACCGTTCGTGTACATGGCTTCCATCCTTTACGTGACTTGTTTGCGGCGAAAAATGACACCACTGGTCGTAGCGGCTGGAGCGTACGCTCAGCACTAGAAGAAATAAACAATTCAGAGCGCGGCGTGTTGGTTTGGATCGGCAATCATCAGCCGATTGACTTGGGAGAGGCGCTGGATAAAGCGGCTGAAAATCAGTCCATGTCTACCATCGCTCAGCAGCCTTATCGCAGTATCGGGGTTGGCGCACAGATTTTACGTCATTTAGGCGTGCGTGATATGCGCTTACTGTCTTCACCGATGAAGTTTTATGCGCTGTCAGGTTTTGATTTAAATGTAGTTGACTTTATTCATGCGCCTAAGCAAAAATAAAGCCTAGAAATTAAAAAGCACAACAACATAACAAAGGCACGCTAATAGTATTTAGCGTGCCTTTTTTTATTTTGATCATTTATTAATAGATGCTCTTTTAACAGCACCATTTTATTGTTATTAAAGACTTAGTAAATTAGCCGATTTTTTAAAATTCGGGCGTATGATTAAATTTTGCCTCTAGTGCCAATAAACGCTCACGCTCCTCATTGCTCCACGGCAATTTATCTTTACCATCACTGTCTAAACGGACGATAACGGCATCAGCGGTCGCGACAATCGCTTCTTGAGCGCAGCTATAATAGCTATATTCCATGACAATACTGGTATTACCCAAACGCTGGCAACGCACGCCTAATAATAACGTATCGGGATAGGTCACCGGGCGTAAATACTGACAGCTCGATTGCGCCAATACCGTCACCATACTGCCATCAAACATACCGAGCGCTTGCAGGTAACCAATCCGTGCTGACTCCGCATAACGATAATAGACCACGTTATTTAGATGATTAAAGGCATCCATCTCGCCCCAATGGATCGGCTGCTGATGAATGATTGGATAATGCGCTAGCTCGCTAGGACGGTTGTCATCTACGCCATTATTATTTACGTTTGGGTGTTGTTCAAAATCACTCATCACTGCATTTCTCTTATTTTTTTATAGAATTTCAAAAACGACCATTAACGCTTAGGCTTATCTAAAATTTGCGTGGTCAATAATGGCGTTGGCTGCGGCGCCGTGGCAATCAGTCGATCTAACCAGTCGACAACTTCTGCGATATTATGAGGGGCAGATTTGGTTTGACCTTTATCTTTAGAAGTTGCGTTGCTCGTTGTTTGAGCGTTTTTATTATTGGTAGCGGATTTTGACGCAGACGTATCTACTAAGGTTTGTAGCTGTTTACGTGCTTGCCGCAGATAGCCAATCAGCTGATCTTTTTCACGCATATTGCTTGCTTGACTGGCAAGGTTTAAAGTCATAATCACTTCATGAATGATAAGCTCTTTACGGGTTATGCCGACATCGTTAGCGCTAGTATAAGACGCGTTAGTTGTAAGAGCAGGACGCTGATAACTGTGTAAAAACGCTTGGATATTTTGAATGGCTAAGTTTTGTAACTGCCAAGGACTCGGCTGCGAGCTTCTTGCTTGCAAGCGTTCAATGTCTTTCATCAAACTTTGCTTGATCACCACGGTAAGCGCAGGCGCAATCTCATTACTACTTTGAGACAGTTGCCAATGCAGACCGCGCAACAAGTCAATCGCCGCACTCTCATTATTATCCGCCAACAATCTATCAGCCGCCTGTATCTGAATGCGCAATAAATCGAGCTGGTTTTGCGCTTGGCTACTAGCGGCGACGCGCGGCTCTGGCAGCGTCTGCTGACTCATCGCAAAGATGCGATCGTCCATCTCATTTAGGCGGCTGACGACTTGCTCATTACTTTGCAAGCGCTCATTTATACTGCGCTCAAAGCGCTGCTGACTAATAAACAACCACAGCAGAGCAGCAATAAGCAATAATATGACCAGCCATTGCAAACGTACCAAAAACATATTTGCTTGCCGGCGCTGCTGAATAGCAGAAGGCTCCTTAGCTAACGATTCAGAATTCATGGACATAAGGCAGCACCGTTGGTGAGTAATTCTTTCAGCAAATATAAAATAAAAGGCTTGAGAAAAGGAAGTGTTTTTTAACTGCAATCGACTAGCGGTGTATGGATTGCCGCAACAATGGTTTCGGGCGCCAAATCTTCCACGCGCCAATAACTTAAATCCTGACCAGCAACCATATTGGCTAAGCGCTCGCCTAGTACGACATAAGAAAAATCATTGACCAGCAGCGGCGCACGGTTTGATTTTTCTGCATTGGCTTTTTGCGCTGCCACTTCTGTAACAATCGCTTGCCAATGCTCAAACGCTGTGCCACTACTGACAATCACGATGGGTCTGGGCTGCTCAGACTTTTGGCTAAGATACTGGGCGTACCATTCTTTATACTGCGCCATAGCATCATTGGGCATTTTGCGCTCATACCAAGCGATGCTATCGATATGGACGCCGCGCGCCTGTAAAGTATTGACCAATAAACGCCGCCCGCCAAGCCCGCGCCATACCAACAGCTTATCACCAGCCTGCAAGCTGTCAATTTCTGGCATCGCTAACATACCTTCATTATTAGCAATCAGAGGTTGCAATACTTGATAATTCGCCGCATCGAGTTTGGCGTCATTTAATACTGCTGCAGTCGCCTCTCCTACCGCTATTAGATGGCTTGGCGCTGTTAAACCTTTAAAACTAACGTCTTTTTGCGCGCTATTATTTACCTCGGCCAATGGAGCTTGGCGCTCATGCTCAAGCGCCTGCCAAACAGCTAAGCCAGAAGCTGCCGCTGTTGGACTTACAATAACGAGCACTTGATAGTCACCGGCAAACCATTGGCGCATCAAAACCATGTCTTGCTCGGTCGTTGGACGCGCCTCTAAGGCCAACATCGGTATATCAACTACTGAAAATCCTGCCGCTTGCAAATGATTGGTCAGCGGCGCCGCACGCTCCACTGGACGCGTATTGATGACCACTGGCGGCAGCGATGCTGGCTTATTAATGGTTTGGTTTGAAGCAGTAGACTCAGAGGATGACCAAGACATAAACATACCGTGACAGAAGTTTTGGAAAGTGAGCTTACGCATACAGTCATTGCAGCGACTTTATGCGTAACTGGCTAGCGACATTTTATTGTTATGCCACTTAAAGGTGATTTATTTTAAGCTTTATTTAGATTGATAAATCGCTGATAAAATATCACCCGCACCAATGGCTAATAGCATCTCAGCCACATCAATACCTAACTGATTGGCTTGCGCTTCTTGTTCAACTTGGCTACCAGTTAAGGTCAAACGTTTATCAGCTTTGAGTAGCTCGCTACCGTCTTCTTGACCGACGCGGCCGCGTAGCCATAATACATTACCATTGTCGTTATTACCGTTTTGGCCATTGTTTTTGCTACTGCTATCGTCGGCGCTATCAGCCATTTGTAACACAGCATAAGCGGCAATCGGTACTTGGCAGCCGCCCTGTAAATGACGGTTTAACGCACGCTCAGCGATAAGACGGATACGAGCTTTGTCATCATTTAACGGTGCCAGCAGTTTTAACACTTCGTCATCACCTTCGCGGCATTCAATCGCAAGTGCCCCTTGCCCAACGGCTGGTAAGCAAATATCAATATCCAACTCACTACGAATACGCTCGTCATGCTCGATACGCTGTAAACCACTGGTTGCTAAGATAATAGCATCATACTCGCCGGCATCAAGCTTACCTAAGCGCGTACCAACGTTGCCGCGCAGGGTTTTGATTTGTAAATCGGGACGATAGGCTTTGATTTGACATTGACGACGCAAACTTGCGGTGCCAACCACTGCGCCTTGCGGCAACTCATCGATATTATGATAAGTGTTCGATACAAAGGCATCGGTTGGCGAAGCGCGTTTACAATAAACACCAAGCGTCAAGCCTTCTGGTAATTCCATCGGCACGTCTTTTAAAGAATGTACCGCGATATCTGCCTGTTTATCATATAACGCCTGCTCGAGCTCTTTAACGAACAAACCCTTACCACCAATTTTAGCCAGCGGCGTATCCAAAATCTTATCGCCTTTGGTGACAATTTTTAGCAGGTTAATGGTTAGCTCAGGATACAGCGCCAGTAAGCGGTCACGAATATGCTCCGCTTGCCATAATGCCAATGGACTTTGGCGGGTGGCAATATTTAAGGTAGTCAAAGCAGGTTGCTGCATGGTGCTCATAAAAGGCCTCAATAGATTCGATATAAAATCGCGTTGCTGAATAACAGTTACTTAACGACAATTGCTCAACAACGGTCGCTCAACAACGAAGGATTCAGTATCTTTACAATAATGCGAATGTAGCATTCAATATAAACGTTAAATGTCTTTAAACTGAATGCTACAAAAAAATACCCCTATTTAAGCATAAATAAGGGTTTGATGATATGGCAGGATTATTTCAACAGATTACTGCGCTTGCTGCTTAGTGCTTTCTAGGATGGTTTACCTGTAGACAGTTTGCCGCTACATATTCTGAATTTTTTCACGTAATGCTGGTAGGTGGCGGCGACTGACTGCTAAAGTTTCATCAATACCTTTAAAGTGCAGCTGAAATTGTCCGGCATCGAGTGTTTCTAAAAAATCTAGATATTTAATATTGATAATGGCGTTGCGATGGACGCGAAACAATTTGCCTTCAAATTCTTGCTCAAGCTCTTTTAACGTATCATCAATGAGTACAATGCCGTCTTTGTGGCGTACTTTGACGTACTTTTGATCGGCGGTAAAATAATAGATGTCTTTGAGTTCAATCAGCTCTACACCGCGATGGGTACGCGCGACGATATGTTCGCGCACTGGGCGCGCGGTTGGATTCTCAAGTTTGCGAATCTCGTTTAATTGCGCGGCATTTAAGTTAGTGGCTTTTTTTAGCGCTTCTAATAATTCATCTTTATTGGCAGGTTTTAACAGATAACCGATGGCATTGGCTTTGAGCGCCGCGATGGCATAATGGTCATACGCCGTGACAAAGATAATGGCGGGTGGATGGTTTAACGTTGCAAGCTCTTGCGCGCACTCGACGCCATCCATCTCTGGCATGCGAATGTCGAGCAATATAATGTCTGGTTGCTCAGATTTTACGGCGATAATTGCCTCAATGCCGGTTTTAGCTTGGGCAACCACCTCATGACCTGACTCTTTAACTATTCTAACCAAACGCTCGCGAGCTAAGGGCTCATCATCACAAACAACAATCCGCATCCAAACTCCTTTATAAGTGCCTACTTATAAATCTTTTAAAGTATTAATAATCTATCAATCTTTAACACTCATCCCTTAGTAAGAATGCAACTCCCTACTTAAGTTATAAACCAACTGCCGCACTTGTGCAAGCCACGAATCTAACTTTGCCGTTTAAATGCTTTAGCGGTACATAACAGCTTGACGGTGCAATAAATATGCCACGATAAATGCTTTGTAATAAATGACTGACGCTTACAATTTAGAGAATAGATCTTTAGGGAAAACGTTTTAAAAAGGAAGAAAGAAAGGATTATAAACTGACATCTTGCAACGGATAGCTAATATTAGTAAGAATTTGTTTATTCGTTATACTGCTTTGAATGTCGGCACTTTGACCAAAATAGGCGCGCAGACGTTGCGCCTGAATCATAAAATCCATTTGTTGGCGTAAGTCATGGTTAATCAACAAGGTTTTTTTCGGCAGCTGCACGCTAATGGTAATGTCGACCCGATGCTGCAACCAAGTGACTTTTATATCAATATAAATGGTCTCGGTGGTCATCCTAATGACGTTCACCAGCATTTTTTCAATCACGCTTTGTAAGGTTAACGCGGTAATCACCATGTCATACATGACGTCTTCTTTTGGCAATTGCCAGTTTACTACCAATTTATCTGCCAAGCGAATGGATTCAATGGCCAAGTAATGCTCACACAGGGCAATCTCTTCTTCAAAGCTGATCTCACGCGCGCCATTAAAACTGGCACGAAAGAGCGCTGAGACGTGCTGCAATAAAACAGCGGCGCGCTGCGGGTCAGACTCAATCAGCGACATCAAAGTATTGATGGTATTAAAAAAGAAATGCGGCGCTAGGCGAGCTTTTAACACATCATTTTGGGCGCTCAATTTTTGCTCAAATGAGTGCTTTAGTGCATTTAGCTCACGATAACGCCGTAAAAAAAACAGCAAGGCGGCAATGGTAAATCCGGCGGCTATCACCGTATTAAATACAATGATTGAGATAAAGTCCGCCAAGTTATAGTTAAACCAGCCAGCGTTTATCATAATTAGCAAGGCCAACGCGACGGTCACCGCCGTGGCAGTGGTCAAAATGAGTAAAACATACATACTGACGGTTGTTACGCGTAAGCCTTTAAAAACTGGACGTAAATAATCGATGAGATAAAAAGATGGTATCAAGGCCAAGCTGGTTTGGATAAATCTTGCCATAAACTTGATGATAAACTGCGTTTCATTGACCACGCTATGACGGTCGACGATTGCCACAAATAGCGACCAAAAAAAGATTGCCAGCAGCCATTGCCAAGGCTTCATCATCTCCATGAGCTTGGGCATAAAAAACTCTAAGCGCTCCGCTAGTAAGGCAACCTCATCATTTGCTATACTTGAGTTCTTATTCTCTTGACTTGTCTTGAACTGATATGAACGCCAACTCTTCAAATAGTATTAATCCTAATTCAAATAAAAATTCATCTACTCCTGATTCTAGCATAGATGCCTCTATAACCAACACTCCTGCGCCGCAAAGCGCTACAGGTGGTCAAGGTCAGCAGATGTGGGGCGGGCGCTTTAGTGAAGCGACTGATAGCTTCGTTGCCGCCTTTACCGCTTCTGTCGGCTTTGACCAACGCTTTGCTCGTCACGATATCCACGGCTCAATTGCCCATGCAACCATGCTGAAAGAATGCGGCATTTTAAGTGCTGATGAGGTTGCAACTATTATCGATGGTTTACAGCAAGTGCTGCGCGAGATTGAAGCCGGCGAGTTTAACTGGTCGATTGCGCTTGAAGACGTGCACATGAACGTCGAATCGCGCTTGACGGATATCGTCGGTGCGGTTGGCAAAAAACTGCATACTGGCCGTAGCCGTAACGATCAGGTTGCGACCGATATTCGTCTATGGTTGCGTGAAGAAACCGACAATATCATCGCGCTACTGGTACGTTTGCAAAGCGGTTTACTAGATTTAGCTGAGCAGCATACCGATACCATCATGCCGGGCTTTACCCATCTGCAAACCGCGCAGCCAGTCAGCTTTGGTCATCATGTAATGGCATGGTTTGAGATGCTCTACCGCGATACCGAGCGTCTGGTCGATGCCCGTCGCCGTATCAATCAGATGCCGCTTGGTAGCGCTGCCCTTGCTGGCACGACCTTTCCAATCGATCGTACCATCACTGCTAAATTGCTAGGTTTTGACGGTATTTGCCAAAACTCTTTAGACGCGGTTTCAGACCGTGATTTTGCCATTGAGTTTACCTCGGCAGCTTCTATTTTGATGATGCATATGTCGCGTATGAGCGAAGAGATTATCCTATGGATGTCAGCGCAATTTAACTTTGTGCAAATCCCTGATCGCTTTTGTACTGGCTCATCTATCATGCCGCAAAAGAAAAATCCTGACGTGCCAGAGTTGGTTCGCGGTAAAGCAGCACGGGTTTTTGGTCAATTGATGACATTATTAAGCCTGATGAAAAGCCAGCCACTTGCCTATAATAAAGACAACCAAGAAGACAAAGAGCCGCTATTTGATTGCGTCGATACTTTGACGGGTTCGCTACTCGCCTTTGCCGATATGCTACCGAATATTACTCCGAATAAGGAAAACATGCGCGCTGCCACCATGAAAGGCTATGCAACTGCGACCGATTTGGCAGATTATTTGGTTCGCCGCGGCGTTGCTTTCCGTGATGCCCATGAAGTGGTCGGTCATGCCGTCGCTTTAGGTATTCGCGAGGGCGTTGATTTGAGCGATTTGTCATTGGCGCAGTTACAGCAGTTTAGCGACGCGATTGGCGATGATGTTTTCGACTATCTAACGCTAGAAGGCTCATTGGCCGCTCGTGACCACTTAGGTGGCACCGCGCCAAATCAAGTCAAACAGGCGGTGGTTAATGGACGTGCGCGCCTAAAATCGTTTGCTTGAAAGCCTTTTTTAAAGCTGAAGCTAGCAATAAAACTGTGCTTTAAAACCAGCGCTTTTCTCTAACACCCGCCATTGTGCGGGTGTTTTTTTGTCATGCCTGATTTTGCCAGCACTGGATATAGTCAAGGAATTTTAAAATCGCTACAAGGCGATCTACCGCAGATAGTACACTGAGTACATCTAGGGCGAGCAACACCGTAGCGGTTTAAAAGTACGCCGACTATAGATTTGATGTTACCTTCTCTACACCTGATACGCTTTGCTAAATCGTGCAAGCGCGTTATGATAGATTACCAATATTCGACACGATAATTTAATACCCCTAATTAATGAGGATTGCCTGATGACTGAGACTTTTAATCCACAAGCCAATACCGTATTTTGCCGCAAATATAAGCAGGAATTGCCAAAAATGCCGCATCCGCCATTTCCTAATAAAAAAGGTCAAGAGCTACAAGAAACCGTTTCTGACAAAGCTTGGAAAGAATGGCTTGAGCAGCAAACCATGCTGATTAACGAAAACCATCTCAGCATGATGGACCCTGAAGCCAAAAAGTTCTTAACTGAGCAACGCGAGAAGTTTTTGGACAATGAAGACTACGAGCGCGCGCAAGGTTGGACACCAGAAAAATAATACGCACGGTGATTTTATTAATTAAAAAGAATGTCATTAATTGAAAAGCTGTCATTGATTAAAAGACAGTGATTACATTAATAACAGCAAGATTGCCTCTCTACTAACAAACGGCAAATGACTAGGCATCATCCCTATAGTTTGTTAGTATGAGACTGATTTACAACACTGACAGACTCGGGGTGCGGTGTATGACAAGCTTAGTTTAAGCTATTTCATACATTCGCTGAGAGATCACCCGCCGAACCTGATGCGGTTAGTACCGACGCAGGGAAGTCTTAAGACTATGTTTTATATACAAAGGGCGCGCAGAAATGCCTTTTTATTATTGCTCATACTTTATATGCTAGCGTTTTTACGCGGCCATGAGGCAAACAATAAAAAGCGGCGCCTACCAATCATTTAACATGGCATTAGATTAATTTTCAATGAAAGTTGAATTTAATAATAGTGCACGTGTTTGATGATTGAATTTGTCTATCTTGCATCGTCTTGTCCCGCAGCTACTGGCGGTGTTGCTTTTATTCAAAAACCAACACGCTAGGACAGCATATGACTACTTCAGATTTACAAACAGCCCAAACCCCTTCGACCCCTGTTACTAAAACTGTCGAAAAAAAAGCCGACGCCCTCAAAACGCCTGCTCACCGTACCGCAAATGATGCACGTTTTGAAGAAGACGCCCGCGACTTACACCGCATCTTACCCGCTTCTAAAAAAGTCTATATCGGGGGCTCACGTCCTGACATTCAAGTACCGATGCGCGAGATCACCCTTGACCCTACCCCCATACAAGGGGCAAGCGAGTCCGAATGGGAACAAAATCCACCGTTTTACGTCTATGATACCTCAGGCGTTTATACCGATCCCAATGTCGAGATCGATTTGACCCGTGGTTTGCCCAAATTGCGTGAAGGCTGGATAGCTGAGCGCGGTGATACTGAGCAATTAAGCGGTTTATCTAGCTCATACGGACAAGCGCGCGCCCGCGATATCAGTACCGCTAATTTAAGATTTGCGCATATCGATAAACCACGTCGCGCCTTAGCAGGAAAGAACGTCACGCAAATGCATTACGCGCGTCGCGGTATTATCACGCCTGAAATGGAATATATCGCCATTCGTGAAACGCAAAAGCAGCACGAATCGACCGATATGCGCCAACATGACGGCGAAAGCTTTGGTGCCAACACGCCAAAAATCATCACCCCTGAATTTGTCCGTGATGAAGTTGCCGCTGGTCGCGCCATTATCCCCAACAACATCAATCACCCTGAATCTGAGCCGATGATTATCGGCCGTAACTTCTTGGTGAAAATTAATGCCAATATCGGCAATTCAGCGCTCGGCTCATCTATCGACGAAGAAGTATCAAAAATGACCTGGGCAACGCGCTGGGGCGCCGATACTATTATGGATTTATCGACGGGCAATCATATCCATGAAACCCGTGAATGGTTGATTCGTAACTCGCCAGTGCCTATTGGTACCGTACCGATTTATCAAGCGTTAGAGAAAGTCGATGGCGTTGCCGAAGATTTAACGTGGGAGATATTCCGCGATACGCTCATTGAGCAAGCCGAACAAGGCGTTGATTACTTTACCATTCACGCCGGCGTACTATTACGTTATGTACCGCTAACCGCCAATCGCTTGACGGGCATCGTCTCGCGTGGCGGCTCTATCATGGCGCAATGGTGCCTTGCCCATCATAAAGAGAGCTTTTTATATACCCATTTTGAAGACATCTGCGAGATTATGAAGCAGTATGATGTGGCATTTAGCTTAGGCGATGGCTTACGTCCGGGGTGTTTGCAAGATGCCAATGATGAAGCGCAATTTGGTGAGCTGCGAACCCTTGGCGAGCTGACGCAAATCGCATGGAAGCATGATATTCAGGTGATGATTGAAGGCCCCGGGCATGTTGCGATGAACCGTATTAAAGAAAATATGGACTTGCAGCTTGAGCTATGTAGCGACGCGCCTTTTTATACTTTAGGGCCATTAACCACTGATATTGCGCCTGGTTATGACCATATCACCAGTGCCATTGGCGCGGCAATGATTGGCTGGTTTGGCACAGCGATGCTCTGTTATGTGACGCCAAAGGAGCATCTCGGTTTGCCCAATAAAAAAGACGTCAAGGACGGTATCATCACTTATAAAATCGCCGCTCATGCTGCCGACCTTGCTAAAGGCCATCCGGGCGCACAAGCACGTGATAATGCCTTGTCCAAAGCGCGTTTTGAGTTCCGCTGGGATGATCAGTTTAATCTGGCGCTCGATCCTGATACGGCGCGTGAATATCATGACGAAACCTTGCCAAAAGACGCCCACAAGTCGGCGCACTTTTGCTCGATGTGCGGACCGAAGTTTTGCTCGATGAAAATCACTCAAAACGTGCGCGAGTATGCTAAAGGTTTAGATGCAAAAGAAAACGGCGTTCAGGCTACTAGTGCGATGAGCCGCGCTGATATTGAAAAAGGCATGGACGAGATGACGCAAAAATATCATACCGAGGGTCGCCAGTTGTATAAAGAGGTTTAAGCGATTAACGTTAATCCTTAATTCACAAAAAAGCGCTACTCATAAGTAGCGCTTTTTATTGCAAACAGTTTTATCTTTATAGTAGATTAAATCTTTGATGCTTCGTAAATCTCTTTAATAGAAGTATTAATCGTATCCGCAAACTCTGCGTCGCTTTGTTGCTTATTTAAGCCTTCGGTAAAAGCACGCGAGAAGCTCGCAATCATACCGGGATTTTTCTTCAATTTTTCACAGGCGTCATGACGACTGTAACCGCCTGATAGCGCAACGACTTTTAGCACTTTTGGATGATCAATCAGCTCTTGATAAAATCCGTCTTCTTCAGGCAAAGTCAGTTTTAGCATCACTTGATGATCATCGTCTAAAAACTCAAGATTGTGCAAAATACTGGTTTTAAGGATGATTTCGCAGTCATGCTTTTTGCTACTGTTGATATCCACTTCTGGCTCAACGATCGGCATAAAACCTTTAGAAAGAATTTGTTTTGCGACATCAAACTGCTGCTGGACGACAAGCTCGATACCATCGACACTTGGCTCATAAATGACTGAGCGCATCTTGGTGCCAAATACCGGATAATTTTTTGCCTTATCCAACAACAAGTCTAGATTTGGCATCGGACGCATCACCTGTACGCCGTTCATGTGTTCAGCCAAACCTTTATCTACCTTTAAAAAAGGTACGATATTTTTATCTTCCCACAGGTAATTGGCGGTCGGTTTGCCATTAACCTCGCGCTCCATGGTATCTTCAAATAAAATCGCCCCGAGTACACGCCCATTATCAAAGGCATCACAAGTCATGATACGGGTGCGCATTTCATGCACCAAATCAAACATCGCTTCATCATTGTCATAAGCATCGCCGCTGACGCCATAGTTCTCTAATGCTTTTGGCGTGCTGCCACCACTTTGATCAAGCGCGGCGATAAATCCTGAGCCATTTTTTATATGCTGTAGTTGTTTTTCGTATTCCATTGAATGGGTATCCTATCCTAATTAATAAGGGTCAAACGTTATTATAATAAGTCAATCAGCCCTCAATAGTATGAGCCTGACTGTCAGTTACCTTATCATAGGACATGCCACCTGCCTATTGTTGATAAGTTAAAATTTTGCCCATTTCACAGTGGCGAGATTAAAGCAAAAACAATACTGACACACACCCAATCGCCAGTAATAAACCGACGATATTGATACGATTGAGGCGCTCTTTAAATACCCCAACCCCTATCAAGGTTGCCACCGCAATCACGCCGACGTTCATGCCTGTAAAGACGATACTTGGCGACTCAGACAATACTTGATGGGCGCGTACATAAGCATAGATATTGCCCATATTGAGCGCGCCAAGTAATAATCCTGCGCTAAGGGCATTGCCCTGCCAACGCACGCGCGTGCTAAGCAGGTAAACGAGTAGCAGCAAACCTGCCAGCCCAAAGGTCACAAATAAAGTTAAAGGAAACGCCGCGCCTTGCTTGGCAACTTGTTTGAACAAAATATCAATCACGCCGTAACCGAGCCAAACGCCAAATAACCAAAGTGGCGTCTGCTTTGCTTGGCTATTTATAAGCCCGTGCTGCGGACGATAAACCAAAGCAGCGAGTGCTAAAAATCCTAACAACAGACCAAATATGCGCGTACCCGTTAATACTTCACCAAATAATAAAAAAGCAGCAACGATAGGAATGATCAGTGATAAACGCTGGGCGGCATCGGTTGCTACCACCCCGACCGATTCAATCGCCCGCCCAAGAATAACAAACACTGCTGGCAACAAGATACCAAGCGCAATAATGATACCCCAAGCATTTCCAAGTGCGCCGATACTACTAACATCTGGTTTTAATAACAGCCAAGTTAATAAAAATGCCACGGGATATCCCGCCACGATGGTTTGGCGAATATCGATATTTTTTTGGCGTAATATTTTTAAAAGTACGGAAACAGCGACGCTACAGAGCACCGCTATCGTTAAATACATCATCAACTTTATCCTTGTTAAGTCGCAACTTTGCGCGTTTATTATTCGTAGGAGTAAAAGAATACTCATTCATTAGCCGATTTTTCGATTATTAAAACGTATAAATAAAAGGAAGCAACAAACTAGAAGAAATGATGGAATGTAACAAAATATTTCATCCACAGCAATCTAATTATTGTGTGCTCTACCTGTCAGCTTACAATTAGCATGCAGGCATGAGGACGAATTTTGTTAAAATAACCAGCAATCCTAATAACAAAAGTAACGATTCACGATAGCGCTTGACGGCGTTTATCTTGGCGTACTGCTATGAATGCTCTTTGACTGCCTATGAACGCTTTATTTCGCTTTTTTGAAACTCGTCTGCCCGCCTTTCCTGAGACGCCTATGCCGCTGCCCTCGCCGCGCGATGGTATGCTCAAATTTATGTGGGCATGTACCAAAGGGCTACGCGGGTGGTTATTGCTATTTATGATTTTGTCTGCTGGTATCGGTATCTACGAAGCGATGCTATTTGCGTGGATTGGCAATATCGTCGATTGGCTTGGCGTTTATACGCCGCAAAATCTGTGGGCAGAAAAAGGCGATATGCTGCTTTTGATACTGGCCGTGATGATTTTAAGTCCGCTTTGGATTGCCCTATCGTCATTTATCCATTTTCAAACCTTGCAAGGCGTCTTCCCGATGCAGATGCGCTGGCGTTTTCATCAGCGTATGCTTGGGCAATCGATGCAGTTTTATCAAGACGAGTTCTCTGGTCGCGTTTCTGCTAAGGTAATGCAAACGGCATTGGCCGTACGCGATACCGTGATGACGGTCACAGACATGTTTATGTACGTCGCCGTTTATTTTATTACTTCTGGCATTATTTTATTTAATTTAGACAGCTTATTATTGATTCCATTTATTGTGTGGTTTGTCTTGGTGTGGCTGGCGATGTGGTATTTTATTCCCAAACTTAAACAAACGGCGATTGTACAAGCCGATGCCCGCGCGTTAATGACGGGCCGCATCACTGATGCGTATGCCAATATCATGACGGTTAAACTGTTTAGCCACTCGCGCCGCGAGCTCGATTATGCCAAAAACGCGATGGGACAGTTTTTAGGTACGGTCCATGCGCAAATGCGCTGGGTCAGCTACCTTGAGGTATCAACCCACTTAATCAGTGTGATTTTGGTCAGTAGTACGGCCGGTATCGGAATTTATTTATGGCAACAAAGCGCTGTCGGTGTTGGCGCAATTGCCGCTGCCACGGCGATGGCGCTGCGATTAAATGGCCTGACGCGCTGGATTATGTGGCAAACTGCTAGCCTGTTTGAGAGTATCGGGACAGTACAAGACGGGATGCGCACCTTATCTGCGCCGCAAACCATCGTTGATAAGCCAAATGCCGCTATCCTTAAAGTCAGCGATGGTCGTATCGTTTTCGACCATGTTGATTTTAGTTATGAAGGCGAAGACGATGCCACAGGTTTAAACAAGCATAAATCAGACAAGCCTCTAGATATCACGCATGAAGATGCTGTTATTCCTGCTGCGGATTCTGCAGCGGGAACTTCATACGCCAAGCTATTAGATAACTTTTACTTAGATATCAAACCGGGTGAGAAAATCGGTCTGGTTGGGCGTTCAGGCGCTGGTAAATCAACTTTGGTTAATCTACTCCTGCGCTTCTTTGATGTTGATAAAGGCAAAATCTATATCGACGGGCAAGCGATTGACGAAGTTACCCAAGAATCGCTGCGTCAGCAAATCGGTATGGTCACCCAAGATACCTCGTTATTGCACCGTACTGTGCGCGAAAATATCGCTTACGGTCGTCCTGACGCAACCGATGAGGAAATCATTACAGCTGCTAAGCAAGCTCAGGCGTGGGACTTTATTAAAGATTTATACGATGACAAAGGCAATACCGGTCTTGATACACAAGTCGGCGAGCGCGGCGTTAAGCTCTCTGGCGGTCAACGTCAGCGCATCGCTATCTCACGCGTGATGCTAAAAAATGCGCCGATTTTGTTACTGGACGAGGCGACCAGTGCACTTGATTCTGAGATTGAATTTGCCATTACCGAAAGCCTAAACGATATCATGACCGGCAAAACTGTGATTGCAATTGCCCATCGATTATCGACCATTGCCGCGCTAGATAGATTGGTGGTCATGGATAAAGGCCGTATCATCGAGCAAGGCAGTCATGATGAGCTACTGGCGTTAAATGGCGTTTATGCGCGCTTATGGCAGCGTCAAAGTGGCGGCTTCTTAGGCGAAGACAGCTAATTGCAAGTTAACAATAAAATGTAAGATAACGGTTAAAAAACCACCACAAGGAAGTGAAGTTTTTATGGAAACTTTTACCAAACGTATTAATATCAGTGGCAAGCAAGCGCGCTATTATGATTTAGAGCAGTTGAACCAAACTGCAAATCAAGCAGACAAACCGAACCACCATAAACGCCCGCCTGCTCATTTTTATGGTGGTAACAGCTTTACTGTTGGTACTTATGCACCATTATTAAATAAGCTCGCAACGGATTTTGATTTATCGGCGCTGGCGCTACGTGGTTATTGGTATGACAAGCCGCAAGCGCTGCGTCTGACCCGTGAGCAAGATGCCGATATACTGATTGAGTTTTTAGAGAAAACCCAAAACGCGCCTATCGTTGGTATTGGGCATTCGCAAGGCGCAACAGCGACCGCTATAGCAGCAGCAAAACGCCCCGATTTATTCTCGCAGTTATATCTTATCGAGCCTGTCACCTTTACTAAAAAACAAGCAATGCTTTATAACTTACTACCGCGCAAGATATTGCTAAGCCGTGAACCTTTTAAAAGCACCCTAACCAAGCAATCGACGTGGGCAAGTATCGATGACTATTATGAGCATTTGCGCGCGCAACGGGCTTATAAACGTATCAGTGATGAGCACTTAAAAGTATTTGCTGAACAAAGTTTGACGGCCAATAACAATGGCAGCTATAGCTTGATGTTTGCCCCCGAGCAAGAGCTTGCCAACTATTTTGGTGCGCCCCATATCGATGCGGCATTAAAAAAACTCAGCTGTCCTTATACCTTAATCACCGGCAAACCGACTTTGTTTATCAATGATAAAGTACGTAAACAATGGCAAGGATTTGTTCCCGCCGATAGCATTATCTCTTTGCCCGATTACGGTCATCTTTTGCCAATGGAAGCACCTGAACTGTGTGCGCAAATTATTAATGAGCATTATGAAAGCAATAAATAAGCCGAGCGATATGGAATGTAGGATATATGGGATATAAGCAATGAGCGACCTTTTTGTCCCTGCGCCAACCGATAATTTATTGCCTTATGATGGCAAAGTTAATGACTTAGGTATCGTTATCGATTATCCCAGTGCCTTATACTATGCCCTATTAACGACGCTACCTTGGCAGTCTGATATCGTCACTTTATTTGGTAAGACGCATGTCACCACTCGCCAAATAGTATGGATGGGCGACAGTGCTGCCAGTTATCAATACTCGGGGCACAGGCGGCAAGCCATTGAGTGGACAGACTCAGTGTTTCATGTGAAACATCATATCGAGCGGCAACTATTAAAAATCGGTATCAATACCCACTTTAATTCTTGCCTGCTAAATTACTATCCGTCCGGCGACGATGGTATGGGGTATCATGCCGACGATGAAAAAGAACTAGGCAATCAGCCAGTTATTGCTTCTTTGTCACTCGGAGCGACGCGCAAGTTTGTCTTAAAGCATAAAAGAACTCAAGATAAAGTCGAGCTTTATCTTGAGTCCGGTCAGCTTATCGTCATGCATGGTGAGACGCAAAAATGTTGGAAGCATACTGTTACTAAAACAAAAACGGTTTTAGAAGGACGTATTAGCTTAACCTTTAGGCAAATGATATTAGATTAAACTCGCTTAACTTAAATAACCTCGCTTAACTTAAATAACTCTGCCTTAGCTTGCTTTGAGCACAATCTTGCCAAAGGTATCGCCTTTTTCTAGCTCGCGGTGAGCAGCGACCACTTCAGATAATGGATAAGTTTGCTGAATTTGTAAAATTAGCGTGCCGTCAGCGACATCTTGTAAAACCTTTGCCATATCTTCGCCATTTGGCTTTACCGCATAACCATCGACGCTCAAGTTTTTATTACTACCGGCAGCTTTTAGTTTATCAACCCAAATGGTCGGTAACACTTTAACGCGACCTCCAGATTTGAGTGTGCTCAAAGCGCGCACGCCGGCATCGTCACCGACCAAGTCCATCAGTACATCGGCTTGTAAGTCAGGAAAATCTTGGTCTTTGGTATAATCTATCCAACCTTCCAACTTGCTTTTATCTATCAATTTATCAAGTTTGGCGTATTTTTCTGGTGAGCAAATAAGCGTGACTTTGATATTATCTGACGCTACCTTTTTCAGCAAAAACTGAATCGCTAAATGTCCAACGCCGCCCGCTGGCGCGTTTATCACCACATGCTCAGCGTTTTTTATGTTGGCAAATTCTACAAACTGTAGCGCCGTTTGCCCGATACAAGGCAATGCCCCTGCTTGCTCTAATGTCACAGACTCAGGTACTTTTGCCAGTAAATCAGCATCGATCGCCACGTATTCAGCGTAGCAGCTGCCATCAAAACTAAGGGCCGCGACGTCATCTCCAATCATAAATTTATCGCTATTACTTTTGACCACTATCCCTGCAACATCAAAGCCTAAAATAGCGGGCTCGCCTTTATCAAAGTTATTTTTTTGAATCGCATCGGCGCCCCAGCCTTTACCTTGACGGGTTTTATAATCGACGGGGTTGATACCGGCATAAGCGACTTGTATTAATACTTGGTTATCCTTTAATGCAGGCATAGCCACGCCGTCTTGATATGTCATGACTTCAGGTTCGCCAAACTCGCGTATCTGTACGGCGTGCTGCGTCGTTGGTAGGTGTTTATCAGACATGATTTTTCATCCTTGTATTATTCTAATTTCTCTTTTTTGGTTAGTTTCTTACTTGTTATCCATTAACTGATAACAGCAATTCATAACAATGCTAATTCTGCACTTAGCGGCAAATGATCCGATAGTGTTGACCAAGGCTTACCGGTATGTACCCACGCGTCTTTTACCCTTAGATTGCGCACATAGATACGGTCTAGACTGAGCACAGGCAATTTTGCTGGAAAGGTTGGTAGCAATTTGCCATGACAGTGTTTAAAAGCTTCGGTCATCCCCAAGCTTGAAGCGAGCCTGTCACAAGACATTTTTTTCCAGTCGTTAAAATCGCCCGCCAAAATCAGCGGCTGATTAGGCGCAATCTCATTACGCACATAATTGGAGATGGCTTCGTACTGCTTGATGCGGTCGCGCTCAAAGAGGTTTAAATGGGCGCATAATACCACAACCGGCATCTCCCACCCTAGCGGCTGCACTTCACAATGCAGGACACCGCGCTGCTCAAGTTTATTCACCGTAATATTGACGTTATGTTTAGGATCTAGCGGAAAACGACTCAACACCGCATTACCATGATGACCGTTTTCATACTCTGAGTTTTTGCCATAGCTGTTTTGCAGTTGCAAATATTCACCAAACCATTCGTGCTGTGATTGGTCGGGATATTCGTTATATTGCATATTACGCTTGAGGTTTTGACCCTGCACTTCTTGCAGGCAAAGGATATCTGAGCCAATGATATCAAGCGCTTGGGCGATACCCTGTATCTTCACTTGGCGATTCATCGGCGACATGCCTTTATGAATGTTGTAGCTAGTTAAAACAAAAGAGGTGGTATTAGTCATAAATTTATCAGTTATAAACTCAGTATGGATAGCGTAAGGGTGAACAGCGCTTTATTAGAAACTTATCAAATGACACCAGTCATCAGATAAACGTAAACCTAAGTTATTATAAAAAAGAGCATTGATTCATATCGAACCAATGCTCCCATATTATACCTATGTCGTAACGATGGCTAATTCATTAACGAATAGCAGCCATCACTTAGTAGCGTGTTACCAGAGCAATTGGCTGATCTGCACCCATCAGCTCCTGCGGCATGAATACGGCTTTGCCACCATTATGAATGACGTGTTCGATGATTTCACCAACGGCATCATCAGTAACGCCTTGGGCAGTCGCATCATCAGCCATGCTTAGAGTCTGCGCCGCTTCATCGATCATAGCCGGTTGCATGTAACCGCGGCGGACATATAAAGTCTCGCCAACACCTTGGAAGGCGCTGCGGTAAACTTCTTGCAAATCTGTTTGCAGCATATTGGCACCGCGCGCTTTGTCAATTTCACCCATAGCGGCTTGATGTAATGACGAGCGATAATTTTCAACCGCTTCTTGTACGCTATCAATGATATGCTGCGCGCTGCCTTCTTCTAAATTGGTGGCATTTGAAACGGTAGCAATGATATTATCTGGACGATCACAAACATCTTTATAGTAACCGATATTTTTGGCATCGCCAACGATCACTAACGGCATTTTATTCTCGCCCCATAGCTCTTGGACGCTCTTATCTACTTGGTTAAAAAATTCTTTTAGATAGCTACTCTCGTTGTTCGCTGAGCGATCAGAGCCGGCATCACCTGTTGTATATAAACCATTATTTTCTACAGGAAATGGAATGTTTTCCATATTATTTTGTGCATCGGTATCTTGGTCGAACTCTTTGACCACACGGTCGTTAGACGCTTCAATCAAGCGCGCCTTATCACGCGTCAATACCACCGTATAATAATGCACAGCACTAGCCATATCACGCACCAAATCACGTGTTGCAAATCTATCAGAGATTATCACGCGCTCTTTGGTATCAATAGGCATACGGACGATTTGAGCATCGTCAGTGCTAGCAAATATGGCTAAGGTATCTAAGTTATAGTTGTGATTCAGGTCACTGGTTTTATTCTGGATATTTTCTAAAATAGAGGTGGCGGTACTTTTGTCGTACTCGTTGTTTAGGCGCTCTTCGACGACTTTTAATTGATTTTTTAGGGCGATAGGATCTTTTTGATTGTCAGGATGCTCACGGTGCGTTTTGACAAAAATACTGACCGCTGGATTGGCTTTGGTCTCACGTAGACTTTTAAGAGTTGCTTTCATAAATACTGCTCCTTATTTTATTATCATTGGTTGGTATCGCAAAGTTTGTCATAGAATTTGAAAATTATTTTTAATAACTGCCTTGTGTTTAATTTATTATATTAAGTCCTTGTATTACTAAGATGCTAACAACTTGTCCTCACTCCCTGTAGGGTTAATTTGCAAGTAAATGATGACGCTTTGTAAGTGAAACTTAGCAAACTATCAGTCATATCGATAATTAGCGCTAGGTTATTATCCAATTGGACATTTATAAAAATCCCATTTATAAAATGAACACTCTAAAACCAATTATAACGCTGGCTTGTATTTCAACCGCGTCATACCCATCTTTTAGATAACCTTTACTTTACATAACGTTTTAAACTACGTTTTAAATAACGTTCATAGCACTTTATCTAAATTATAATAATTTATTTATTACTAACAGACCTTGACTAACAGACATTGGATACCTTTCTTTATGAACTCTATTGCTCCAGACCTACACCTTGTTGATTTTTCCAGTACCACACCTGATGCCTTACAAAGCCAGGTCATCAGTGCTATCGATGCTGCCAACCGTTTTTTAGATGAGATGTCGGCAGATAGCAAGCTTAGCGCTGAGCAGGCGTTGGCAGAGGTGATGAGCTTTGACCATATAAATCTGGCGTTAGATCGTAGTTGGGGCATTTTGTCGCATCTTAATAGCGTGATGAGTAGCGATGAGATTCGTCATGTCCATCATGAATTGTTGCCCAAGCTGTCTGCTTATGGCACGCGTGTTGGTCAGCATCAGCCGCTATTTAGTCGCTATCAGACGATCGTCAATGATCAGGCTTTCTTTGCCGAACTAGACCCAGCAAGGGCGCGAGCAATTGAGCTTGCGCTGCGTAGCTTTGAGCTATCAGGCGTTGCGCTACCCAAAGCTGAGCAAGAAACCTTTGCTGCTATTCAAAGTGAGTTATCGACTTTATCAGCGACGTTCTCAGACCATATCTTGGATGCTACTCAGGCGTATGCCTTACCGCTTGAGCAAAGCCAATTAGCAGGGTTAACTGAGAGTGGTTTGGCGCTATTAGCGGACGCAGGCGAACAATATAAAGCTCGCGAGCTTGCCAGCGATAAGCTCACCCAAGCACAAATTGATGCGTTGCCGACGCCTTATTATGTTGCAAGCTTAAACATCCCCGTTTATCTTGCCGTCATGACCCATGCCGATGATCGTAATCTGCGTGAGACGCTGTACCGTGCTTATGTTACTCGCGCCTCTGAGTTTGATGCGCATACCAATGCCAAAGGTGAGTCGCTCAATAATGCCGATATCATGAGCCAAATTCTGCAATTACGCGCGCAAAAAGCCAAGCTATTAGGTTTTGATAATTATGCAGAAGTGTCACTGTCGACCAAAATGGCAGATAGCGTAACGGAAGTGGAAACCTTTTTACGGGATTTGGCGGCGCAAGCGACTCCAGCTGCTAAGCAAGATTTAGCACAGCTACAAAAATATGCGCAGGCTTATGGTATTACTGAGCTACAGCCGTGGGACAGCGCTTATATTGCCGAAAAAGTAAAACAGAGCGAATTTAGCTTATCGCAAGAGGAGATACGTCCTTATTTCCCACTACCGAAAGTGATTAGCGGATTGTTTACGATCGTCGAGCGTTTATACGGTATCAAGGTACAAGAGCACAGTGAGTCTGTATCACGCTGGCACGATGACGTACGTTTTTATCAATTATTTGACGCCGATGATCACTTGCTTGGTGGCTTTTACTTTGACTTATTTGCTCGTAGCGGCAAACGCGGCGGCGCGTGGATGAGCGGTTTTCAATCACGTTATACCTATGCGGAGCAAAACCATCAGCAGCTACCGGTTTGCTTTATGGTCGGCAACTTCACCCCTGCCCTCGATGGTAAACCAAGCCTATTGACTCACGATGAAGTACTGACCTTGTTCCACGAGTTTGGTCATGGTTTACATCACTTATTAACCCAAGTAACTGTTGGTGATGTCGCTGGTGTCAATGGCGTTGAGTGGGATGCAGTCGAATTGCCCAGTCAATTTATGGAAAACTGGGCGTGGGATGCCGAAGGGATTGCTTTAATAAGTAGCCATGTTGAAAGCGGCGAACCCTTGCCAAAAGACAAACTTGCCGCCCTACTAGCGGTCAAAAACTTCCAAAGCGGCATGCAAACCTTACGTCAAATCGAGTTTGCACTTTTTGATTTATTGATTCATGCGCAGACGCCAGCACTTGATTATGATGGTATCTTGGCGACGTTAAACGCCGTGCGCGATGATATTGCGATTGTGCAGACGCCAGATTACAACCGTTTTGCTAATGGCTTTAGTCATATCTTTGCTGGTGGGTATGCCGCCGGTTATTACTCGTATAAATGGGCGGAGCTATTGTCTGCCGATGCGTTTAGTAAGTTTGAAGAAGAAGGTATCTTTAACCCAACTACCGGCAAAGCCTTTCGCGAGACTATTTTATCGGTCGGTGGTAGTTTTCCTGCTAAGACCAACTTTGAGAACTTCCGCGGTCGCAGCGCCAGCATCGATGCTTTACTACGGCATAGCGGTTTTGACAATGCTAAAAATGACATTGCTAAAAATGATGCTGCCGCCACTGCTAAAGCCAATGTTCAAACGACGCGCGAGGTCATCTAAATGCGCTATCAATCATCAACGCCAAAGCGCCGGTTTTTAGCAGGCGTTCGCTGTCCTAAATGTCAGGCGATGGATGCTGTGATGCAAGTAAATATCGTCGTACCCGAACCTGATGAATACATCGAATGTACGCAGTGCGGACATACAGAGCACCGCCCCGATCCTGATACTATCAGTGCTAAAAACCATTTAGAGGACCAGATTGCTCGTGATGCCATGTCGACAGGTACCAGTGGTACAGTCAAATTCAAGCCATAAGAGTCATATTTGATAGTTAACGTTAATTTTTAATAGCACAAAGCCTGTCTAGCAATAGATGGGCTTTTTATTTTGAGTTTGTTATAGTATGGCTACTTATATTTTTGCCAGAAATCGACCATCGTATGAATAAAAAACGTCTACGTCCTTTATCGACTAAGTCAGCGCTGAAAAAGTCTGCCAAATCGCGTCAAAAATGGTGGCTTATTATCATAGTGGCGGCTTTATTGATTGGTTATTTGGTTTGGGAAAACAATTCGCCAGACACTGAAAAGGCGCCGATCGAAAGCACACCACCTACTGCCGATTCTATTGAGCAAGATAGTGCTGAGCAAGCAAATATCCCGTCATTAGATAGTAATGACAATATATCAGATGACAGCCAGCTAACTTTAGAGAGTGATGACTCGGCAATTACAAACAGCCAAATCCCTAATCCCGACGCTATTTTAAATGCGCCCTTGCCGGAAAATGATAGTTTAGCAAAAGAAGAAATAGATCGCTTGGAAGACGAGCGTCAGCGCTTAGCCGAACAAGAGAAGCTGGCCGCTGAGCAATTAGCAATGAATAAGCAGTTGACAGAGATGAAAGAAGAACAAATCGCCCTGCTGGAGGAGCAAATTGCCCAATTAGAAGCTGCGGAAAGCGCGAAAAACAGTGTAAAATAATATTCATTTCACAGAGGGGCAAATAGATAAATGGCAAGTCTACAACTTACCCACGCCCCTATTTTAAATAGCAGCGCCCAACTGCTGATATTGCCGGTGAATAACGCCGGTATCCTGCTAGATCCTATCCTTATGCGCAGCAAAAACTTATATCCAGACAATTACCAACGTTACTTTAGCGCCTGCCGCGAGGGTAGCCTAATGGTTGGTAGCTGTTTAATGCATAAGCGCGCACGTGAGCAAGCTGGGCTTGGCGTCAGTAGCAACGGTAGCCAACCAAGTTATATTGCCAACCTTGTCGTATCGGATCATCCCTATCATTCACCGAGGGCAAGCTGGTTAAGCGCAGCTCTAGTCGATTTACAACAGCAGCTAATACCTTTAATACGTTATCAAGGTATACGCCGGATTGCATTGCTAGCGCGCCCGCTTATTGCTCATTATTCGCAAAAAAATTCTGCTCAAAATAATATTGCTGATAACGGTGAAATAACAACGTCAATTGCTTTAGATTGGTCTAGCAATATCTTGCCTCTTGTCACCCATCATCTACAAGATTTACCAAAGCTACGTATCGATATTCATCTTCCTAAAGACATCAATATATAAATCATTTTCTCATTGTCATTATTCTTTGTGCGCATAAAAAAAACCGCCTTGTTTGCCAATATCAGCAACCAAAGCGGTTTTTTTAAATCTAACTAATTCGAAAAACGAAGATTAGTTTTGCTCGATACCTTTCATGGTCAGCTTAATACGGCCACGGTTATCAACATCTTGTACCAATACGCTGACGGTTTGACCTTCTTTTAGGTAGTCAGACACGTTTTCTACGCGCTCATCGGCGATTTGCGAGATATGCACGAGACCATCGGTGTTTGGCAAGACGTTAACGAAAGCACCGAAGTCAACGATACGCGCAACCGTACCTTGATAAGTTTTACCGACTTCTACCTCCGCGGTGATGGCTTCAATTTTGCCGATAGCCGCTTTGGTTGCTGCTTTATTTTCACCAAAGATACGAATGGTACCAGCATCATCGATATCGATAACCGCGCCAGTTTCTTCGGTTAGCTGACGAATCGTTGCGCCGCCTTTACCAATCACATCACGGATTTTTTCTGGGTTGATTTCGATAACCGCATAGTTAGGCGCATGAGCGTTGATTTCCGTACGGCTTGCAGGCAGTACTTTATTCATCGCTTCTAGGATATGAATACGACCAGCGTGGGCTTGCTTAAGGGCTTGCTCCATAATGTCTGGGGTAATGCCTTCGATTTTAATATCCATCTGTAGCGCGGTAATACCGTCTTTCGAGCCTGCTACTTTAAAGTCCATATCACCAAGATGATCTTCATCACCTAGGATGTCAGACAATACCGCAAAGCGCTCGCCTTCTTTAACCAGACCCATCGCGATACCCGCAACTGGTGCTTTTAGCGGTACGCCTGCGTCCATCAATGCCAAGCTTGCGCCGCAAACCGAAGCCATTGAAGATGAACCATTTGATTCGGTGATTTCAGATACCACACGAATCACATATGGGAAGCGTTCGCTATCTGGCAACATCGCTTCAACGCCGCGGCGCGCTAGGCGACCATGACCGATTTCACGACGTTTTGGCACACCTTCACGGCCGGTTTCACCAACTGAGAAATGTGGGAAGTTGTAATGCAACATGAAATGGTCACGAATCGTACCAGCCAATGAATCAATCATGTTTACATCACGGGTGTTACCAAGCGTGGTGGTTACCAATGCTTGTGTTTCACCGCGGGTAAATAGTGCTGAACCATGGGTATATGGCAATACGCCTACTTGTACATCTAGCGCACGAACGGTTTCAAGATCACGGCCATCGATACGCGGCTTACCTGACAAGATATTGTCACGAACGGTGCGGTATTTTAACTCTTCATAAATCTCTTTTAATTCAGATACCGTATCGTTATACGTTTCTGCTTCGGCGTCACCTGCCAATGCTTCGATGATCGCTTGTTTGATTTCGTCAAGTTTGCTGTAGCGCTCTTGCTTATTGGTAATAGTATAAGCATCAGCCACTTGCTCACCAAACTGCTCTTTCATGCTGGTTTCTAACGCTTGATCGCGAACAGGCGCGGTATATTGCTGCTTAGCGGTACCAACCTCTTCTGCCAATGACGCGATATTATCAATGACGATTTGCTGCTGCTGATGACCGTATAAAACCGCACCTAGCATTTGGTCTTCAGACAATTCTTTCGCTTCTGATTCAACCATCAATACTGCAGATTTGGTACCCGCAACCACCAAGTCAAGGTCGCTGTCTTTGAGCTGATCAAGCGTTGGGTTAAGAACATATTCGCCATTGATAAAGCCAACACGCGCTGCTGCTACCGGGCCATTGAATGGGGCATCAGAAATAGCCAGCGCTGCTGAAGCACCGATGAGTGCCGCGATATCTGCCGACTGAGTTTTATCAGACGAGACAACCGTCGCCGTAATTTGAATTTCGTTCACGTAGCCTTCAGGGAATAGCGGACGAATAGGACGGTCAATCAAACGCGACGTTAAGGTTTCATTTTCGCTTGCGCGGCCTTCACGTTTACCATAAGCACCAGGGATTTTACCGGCTGCATACATTTTTTCTTGATAGTTGACGGTCAATGGGAAGAAGTTTTGCCCTTCTTTAGCATCCGACTTTACTACTGCCGCTACTAGGACAGTCACGCCGCCCATGTGAACCAAAATAGAGTTTGCTTGACGCGCGATACGACCCGTTTCAATAACGACCTGCTGGTCGCCGTACTGGAATTCACGCTTAATGGTATTAAACATTGTCATATAATTTTCCTAATATTGACTGACGAAAGGGATATCAGCATCATAAAAAGCTGATATCTGTCATTAAAAATTCTTGGTAACTGGTTACTCGTGATTGGCTACTAATTGACGTTAACATAATTGGAAACTGGGTCGATTAGAGCAATTTTGTTACCTATTTATTTGATACATTTATTTAAATAACGATTTCACGTTATTTGCTGACTAAAATCTGCTTTGCTAGCCACTGTTTGATAAATAATACTCATCACGATAAACCTTATAAATAATTAATCGAGCGCGAATACTACTCTCAAACTCATAAGGCATTATTTTACAGTGATTTATAGCCATTGACCAATGAAATGCCAAACTGTCTGTTTGCGCATTACCGTTATGAGCATTTCAGTATAAAAAAGTCGGTTAAAATAGGAGTTTGTCACATTAAACGTATGCCGCTAAGGCATAATTTTTTAACAGTCAAACTCATATAAATACGCATAAAAAAACGGCGTGAAACTATTCCACACCGTCTTTAGAGAAAATCTATTTTATCGAGCTTAGCAAGCAAATACCAAGTGGCTTAGCAAAAAATCTAAAATCTTGCCACATTCTGGCATATTCTATATTAGCGACCACTCGTACTATTGTCGCCAAATTAACGACGTAGACCTAATTGGCTAATAAGGGTGGTATAACGACCAAGGTCTTTACCTTTTAAGTAGTCAAGCAGTTTACGGCGCGTGTTAACCATACGGATAAGACCACGACGGCTATGATGGTCCGCTTTGTGCTCTTTAAAATGGTTCTGTAAATCGTTGATACGAGCACTCAATAGTGCTACTTGAACTTCTGGAGAACCAGTGTCGTTTTCGCCACGTTGGTATTGAGCAATGATTTGTTCACGATCAGAATTGGTTAGCATAAATCTCTCCGGCAATGCTAAATGTACTAAGATACTTTCAATTTAAAGCATCTAGGCACAATAGAATAAAAATAAAAAGTTTAACCGTCATTCAGGACAACCCTGCATTACTAGAGTTGACCTAGTGTACGACAAACTTATCAATTAGAACGTTTAGTTAAGAATAAAGCGAAAATTAAACGTGACAGCGATTATAACAAAAAACTGCTGAACTAGCAGCAGTTTTTATAGTAGTTTTACAATTTTTGCAGAGAAAAATTGATTAAGGTCTAAATTTATAAGACTAACGTTTCAGCAACTATTTATCCTTCTTAACGTCGTCCTGCGTAGCATTACCGCCAAGCTCATTATCTTCAAGAGGAGCCGTCGTTGCTTCCGCTAAACTAGCTGGAATATTATCTTTTTTAGGATTGATATCTTCGGCTTGTTGTTTAATTTTTTTCTCTTGCGCGTCCATGTTGCCTTTTGAGTCAGTCATAAATACTCCCAGTTATCATTATTTTTGTATATTTTTACTAACTATCTTATTAATAATCAGCAGATTCAATAAATTACGGAGTTAACTATTTTTCTTCTTTAGCATTTTTTAAATTATCAGCAATACGGTCTGCAGCCGCTTCAGTATCTTGCGTATGATTATCTTCTGTTTGGCCCTTTAGGGCAGCAGTCGCTGATTCTGAACGTTGTTGCTCAAGCTTGGTATCGTTCGGATTAGGATTTGACATAATAATTTCCTTTTCTGTAGTTATGAATTCTGTAGTTATGATTTTAAAGTTATGGTAATTTCGTAAAATCAATATAAATAAAGCGTTAATAAATAGTAGCTGCTTCTTTTAGGTTAATCTATAAAATTTAATTGGCTTATTAATCTAAGATAGCGCTTTATCAATAGCAGCGACAAAATCGTTAATATCATCTGGATTACGTGAGGTAATTAAATTACCATCCACTTGCACGCTTTTATCGACGAAATTTGCGCCCGCATTTTCTAAATCGGTCTGTAACGAGTGATAAGCTGTTAAGGTTTTACCTTTAGCAATGCCTGTATTGATTAATACCCAAGGCGCGTGGCAAATGACCGCTAATGGTTTACCTGCATCGTTAATAGCATTAATAATACTGTGCGCTTCTTCGTTACCGCGTATGGTATCGGCATTCACCGTGCCACCTGGCAAAACCAGTGCCTCATAATCAGCAACGTTAGCGTCTTTAGCAAATATATCTGCAGTGAAGGTATCACCCTTATTGACGTCCTGCTGCATGCCTTGGACTTCTTTGTCTTTATTGGTCGTAATGAGGACTGTTTTATAACCTTTATCTTTTAATTGGTTGTTAACTTCTTCATATTCAGCTTGTTCGAAGTTATTATGTAATAAGAAAGCAATGGTTTTCATAATAATCCTTATACTTTAGATTTCAACTTTAGGTATGAGTATTTTTAAAATACATTTTTTATTATTAATCTCAGATACTTTTTATATTAGTTAATGTCTTTTTATTTTTATTTATACTGCTTTTTTATAATTCTAATATTTAATAAAATCCCATTTTTATGATTTTTATTTCCTTATATTTTTTATATCCTTGTCACACTTTCCGTAGCTGACTTAACTAAGGTACAAAAAAAGCAGGTTTCACTATAGGTGAAACCTGCAATAAAATGTGATGATATGTGATTAGTGTAAACTCTTAGTAAGTTTTACCCAATTTCAGTTATGGCTACTACCGCTTATTTAAGCATTAACGCTACAACTGGATAAGCTTTTTGGGCTGTAAGCGCCCGTTTAGGCTTACCGCTCCTAAACCTATAAACTGCCCTTGCTCATCTATAAGACGAATATCTACGGGCATTTCATGAGGTAATAAGGTTTCACTATCTTCTTTGTCACCGTCATTTTCATAATGCTGTTGTTCGATAGCCGTTGTAATATAGCTTCGTATATCGTCCGTCAGCTGCTCGGTGACATTTAGGCGCTGTCCCATATGAACACGGGCGCACTGCTCTGTGGTTAAGGTAAGCTCAGTATCAAGGGTGATACAAGCATCAACGGGTAATAGGTGGGTTAGGCGACTCTCAAGCGACAACGCTTCTAGATTGGCCAAACCAATCGCATTATCAATCTTAAAACTACCAACCTTTAGGCGCCGTAAAGCGGTGAGATGCCCTAGCGTGCCAAGGGTTTTAGCGATATCTTCTGCCAATACTCGTACGTATGTACCTTTCGAGCAAGTCACTGTCAACTGAATTTGTTGCGCATCGATTGCGGTTAAATCAATGGCTTTAATGACAATATCTCTTGCGGGCCGCTCAATCTCAATACCTGCTCGCGCATATTCATACAATTTTTTGCCATCTTTTTTTAGCGCCGAATACATCGGAGGAATTTGCTGCTGTGGCCCTAAAAATTGCTGAGCAATGTTTTCTAATATGGCATGATCAAACTGTGGAATAAGTGCTTCAGCAACAATCTGCCCGTCGGCATCACCCGTATCGGTTTGACTACCCAAAAGAATGGTTGCTTGATAAGTTTTATCGGCATCGAGTTGATAGTGACTAAACTTAGTGGCCTCACCTAAGCAAATGGGCAATAAACCCGTTGCCATCGGATCGAGTGTGCCTGTATGACCAGCTTTTTTACTGTCATGGTTGGGTGATTTAAACAGGTATTTCACCTTTGACACTACTTGTTGCGAGGTCATACCTTGCGGCTTATCCACTAATATTACGCCCGAGACTTTGATTTTCTCAGGCGTTTTAAGCGTTTTTGCAGCGGCTAGCGTAGAGGTGTTAGTAGAGGCGGTCGACATAATAGCTATTACTCGTTAATTTCTTGCTCATCAGACTCGTTTTGCTCAGTTTTGGTCACAGCCTTATTGATAAGATCCATCATATAGTTGCCACGCGCCGTCACTTCATCATAATGAAAGCGTAAACGCGGTGTGGTACGCGTTTTTAGACTGTGGCTTAATTCGGTACGCAAAAAACCCGCCGCTTTATTGAGGACCTTGATGCTGTCTTCATGGCTAGATTTGGTCATCGCATCGTTAAGCTCAGGCTCCATGATGGTGACGTAAATATCTGCGTAACCCAAGTCTGGGCTGACTTTAACGCTAGAGATAGTGACAAAGCCCGTCAAACGCGGGTCATTGACTTCATCACGGATAAGGACCGCAAGCTCACGCTGAATCTGATCAGCCAAGCGTTGTAAACGTTGATTCATGTTATTACCTTACTTTAATGTAGCTTATTTTTTATTGATGAGTAGGTTTGCTTAGTAACAAATTTTAGGACTAGCATTTGCTAAAAAAGGCCTAGCAGGGTGTACCTGTTAGGCCTAAGTACAGCTGAATATTAAGAATTGTCAAACGACTGCTTTAGATAGTACGAGCGAATTCTTGGATTTCAAAGACTTCGATTTTATCGCCCGCTTCGACGTCGTAACCACGAACCGCTAGACCACACTCCATACCGGTACGTACTTCATTAACGTCTTCTTTATAACGACGTAATGATTGCAATTGACCCGTAAAGATAACTTGGTCATCACGCAAGACGCGGATAGGTTTGTTGCGATAAATCGTTCCTTCAACCACCATACAACCGGCAGCAGCACCAAACTTACTAGAACGGAATACTTCGCGAACCTCAGCAACACCCAAGATTTTCTCACGATGTTCTGGCGCTAGCATACCACTCATTGCCGCTTTGACATCATCAATCAAGCCATAGATAACGCTGTAATAGCGGATATCCATTTTAGCAGCGTCCGCTTTACGGCGTGCGGTTGCGTCTGCACGGACGTTAAAGCCTAATAATACCGCTTCGCTCGATTCAGCCAATGTCACATCAGATTCAGAAATTGGACCAACGCCTGAGCTAATCACTCGAACTTTAACTTCATCCGTCGATAACTCATTTAAAGCCGCAAGTAACGCTTCAAGCGAACCACGCACGTCAGTTTTTAAGACGATATTTAAGAATGACACATCGCCTTGTTCCATCTGATCAAACATGCTCTCTAGACGCATGGCGTTCTGACGTTCAAGCTGGCGCTCGCGCTCACGGTTGGTTCTAAAATCTGCCACTTCACGGGCTTTTTTCTCGTCGGTTAAGACTAAGAACTCGCTACCAGCAGCGGGTGTTTCAGGTAAACCTAATATCTCTACAGGGATAGACGGACCAGCAGATTTGATTCGTTGACCATTTTCATCGGTCATGGCACGAACCTTACCGTAATGCTCACCTGCTAGTACTAAGTCGCCCTGTTTTAAGGTACCTTTTTTAACTAGGACACTGACAACTGGCCCGCGACCTTTTTCAAGTCGTGATTCAATAACAACGCCTTGGGCAGCACCATCTAGCGGTGCTTCTAGCTCCATTAGCTCAGCTTGTAGACTGATAAGCTCTAGTAGCTCATCAATACCGTCACCCGTTTTGGCTGAGATACGCGCCATTGGGGTATCACCGCCCCATTCTTCTGAAACCACTTCTTTAGCAGTGAGTTCATTAAGTACGCGATCAGGATCGGCGCTTGGCTTATCCATTTTGTTGATAGCAACGATGATAGGCGTACCAGCAGCGCGCGCATGATCAATCGCTTCTTCGGTTTGTGGCATCATACCATCATCGGCAGCGACAACGATGACAACGATATCCGTCGCCTGTGCACCGCGCGAACGCATCGCACTAAAGGCGGCGTGACCTGGGGTATCAAGGAAAGTGATAACACCGCGATCGGTCTTCACATGGTAAGCACCGATATGCTGAGTAATACCGCCAGCTTCACCGGTAGCAACTTTCGTTGTGCGGATTTTATCAAGTAATGAGGTTTTACCGTGGTCAACGTGACCCATGATAGTCACAACTGGTGGACGCGTTTGCACGTTACTGCTACGCTCATCTACCGCATCTTGTAGATCGTCTTCAACTTTGGTATCACTAACCGGTACTGGGTTGTGACCCATTTCTTCAACAATCAGACTAGCTGTTGCTTGATCAATAGTGTCGGACTCGCGTGCGATTTCACCCATTTTCATGAGCAATTTGGTCACTTCGCGAGCTTTAACCGCCATACGCTGTGCTAAATCAGAAACCGTAATGTGTTCACTGATTTCAACATCGTAAACGATTTTATCGACTGGTTTTTCAAACTTATGCTGTGAGGCTTGCGTTGAGCGTAAACCGTTTTTACGGTTTTTGATTTCACGCTCGTCTTGATTCTTACGGCGACCACGACCGCGAGCACTGGTGCTACTGGTACCGCGTTTGATTTCGCGACGTTCTTTTTCAAACGATTCTTCTAAAGCATCGCCGACCAAACCTTCGGCTAACGGCTCATCTTTACGCACTTCAGTAGCCGGCTGATCGGTATATTTACCGGCCATTTTACGCATTTGCTCAAGGGTACGCTTTTGCGCTTCTTCGGCTTGCGCACGGCGGGTCTCTGCTTCGATTTCACGCAGACGCGCTTCCTCGACTTCACGAGCTTCGCGAGCTTTACGCTCTGCTGCCGTTTCAACTTTTGGTTTCGTCGCGGCAACTTTTTTCTTCGGCTGCTCTTTCGGTTTAACTTCTACCGCCGCTTTACCGCCTTTTTTCACCACTACTGAGGTTGAGATATCGTCATTCTTATCGTCTGACTTTTTGCTCGAACCCAAGCTTGCACGCATCGCTGCCAACGTAGCCGCTTGACGTTCTTCCGCTTTTTTCTTAGTAGCGGCACGCTCTTCTGCTTCTTTAGTTGCACGCTCTTGTGCTTCAATCATGGCTTGTTCGCGCGCTGCCAATTCTTCCGCCATCTTTTCTGGATCAGGCTTCTCGAATACTTTCTTTTTGCGCACTTCTACATTAACGCTCTTAGATTTACCTGAAGAGCCGGTCACGCGTGCGGTGCTGGTCGTCTTAGATTTCAGGCTAATACGTCGCTTTTCTTGCTGGCCATGACTTTGCTTTAAATACGTCACCAACTTCTCTTGCTCAAGCTCGGTGACTAGGTCATCCTCTGCGCGAGCAGGCAGTCCAGCATCTACCAGTTGCTGTTGTACAGCACTTGCGGTTTTGCCTACCATATCTGCCAGTTCTTTGACGGTCTTATCTGCCATTTATTATCACCTACTGTCTATTATTTGCTATATGTTCAATTCAGTTGTTGGCTACAAATGATTGGGTTAAGGCTAGTATTTGTAACGCATTTGATTGGGTTACGTCATACCAGCCCTTATTATCGATAGCATATCACTAAAAGACAGCGATATGCAGTTACCGCTTATTCATTGAACCAAGATTCCCGAGCTTTCATGATGAGTTTTCCTGCGGTTTCACTATCTAAACCTTCGATATCTTCTAGATCGAAGACGGCTTGTTCTGCCAAGTCATCGACAGTAATGATGTCTTTTTGTGCCATTTTATAAGCCCAACTGACTGTCATTCCTTCAAGATCTTGTAGTTCTTGACTTGGCTCTTTCATGTTCTGTTGTTTGACCAATTCATCGGCAATGACCACTTCTTTGGCACGCTCTTGAATCATGTCAATCGCTTCGTCGTCTAGGCCTTCGATATCATAAAAGGTTTCGACTGGTACATAAGCGACTTCTTCAATACTGGTAAAACCAATATCAACCAGCGCTTGGGCAAGATCTTTATCGACCTCTAAGCGCTCATAAAATAACTCAATAAAGGCCTTGCTTTCGTTTTCTTGACGTTGCTGATATTCTTCCTCTAACATCATATTGAGCTTATAGCCGGTTAACTCAGAGGCTAAACGTACGTTTTGACCTTGTGAGCCAATCGCCCGCGCCAATTGATCATTGGTGCTAAAGATAATATCCGCCGTTTGCGTGTCTTCATCGAGAATAATACTGCTGACGTCCGCTGGCTCTAGCGCACTGATGATAAATTGGGCTGGGTCATCTGACCACACCACCACATCAATACGTTCGCCATCAAGCTCTTGTTGTACCGCTTGGATACGCGTACCACGCATACCAATACAAGCGCCAACGGGATCAATACGATGATCGTTGGTTTTAACCGCTATTTTAGCACGCGTACCCGGCAAACGCGCGACATTGCGAATTTCAATAATTTGTTCGGCAATTTCAGGCACTTCTTTTTGCATCAATGCTGAGAGCATTTCAGGGTGCGTGCGTGATAACAATAACTGGGCGCCGCGGTTTTCGCGGTTAACATGGTACAAAATGGCATTGATACGAGATTTTGGGCGCAATTGTTCACGAGGTAGCATCTGATCACGTGACAAATAGCCTTCAGCGTTGTCACCTAAATCAATGATATAACCATCGCGCGTTTGTTTTTTAACTTCGCCATACATCATCTCGCCAATACGTGGCTCAAAAGCGTCGGCTACTAAATTGCGCTCTGCTTCACGGATTTTTTGAATGATAACTTGCTTGGCTTGCGTAGCTGCAATACGACCAAATTCAATCGATTCAATCTGCTCTTCTTTAATATCACCAATTGACCATTCGTCTTGGTCAAGATCGGTAATCGCCAGCTGACACGCAGGCATCTCATGGTCTTCATCTGCAACCACTGTCCAATAACGATAAGTATCATAATCGCCCGTCGCACGGTCAATAGCAACCCGTACCGCTACTTCTGGCTGATCGGTATAGACTTTTTTCTTCGTGGATACCACCAAAGCATCTTCGATTGCTTCAAAGATGTCTTCAGGATTTAAGCCCTTTTCATTACTGACAGTTTCTACTACCGTTAAGATTTCACGACTCATGCTATACCTGTCCTATCGTTTTATAATTGACTTAAACTTTATCGTTAATGTGTTGACGTTATATTTTCACCATAAGCCAAAGGCTGTTTGGAGAGTAAAATATTCATTTATCAAGCTACTGTTTTTAAACTAAGCATCTTCATAAATCAAGTTGGCTTTGTCAATATTGCTTAATGCAATCTCAAACTGCTCACCATCAGTGGCGGTCAGTTTTAAAGAAGTGTCATCAATACTGTCTAAAGTACCAGTTGCTTTGCGGCGTTTTTTATCGCCTTCACCAATCGCTTGGATCAAACGCAAGCTAACGGTTTGACCGACATAATCACGCATTTGCTCATCTGAGAAAAAGGCACGATCAAAACCTGGCGACGATACTTCTAAAATATACTCACCAGCAATCGGGTCATGAACTTCAAGAATACCGCTCACTTGATGATTTACCGCGGCGCAGTCCTCGATGGTCACTTGCTTATCTTGGGCTTGGTCTTCTGGCAATGCCTCAATATAAATGCGTAACAACGAGCGACGACCTTGTGGCGCAAATTCAATACCCCATAGCGCCACATCACAAGCAGCAACTGCAGGAGCAATAATATTGGTCAGTTCTGTAACTTTTGTCGAAAGCTTCATAATCTATTTATCTTTTCCTATTCACTTCTCGAACATAGCGAGTTAAGTGTTTTTAATTTTATGCATCGAACTTTTATAAGTTCAAAATTTATTAAAAGCGCTTTATTAATCAAAATCTTATGAATCAGAGTCTTATCAATCAAAGCTTTGTTAAGCATTGTCTTATATAGACAAGAATATTACTTCAGCAATAATTATCATTCTATTCTTAAAACGTAACTATTATGCCTGGCCTTATATACTAGGCGTTTTATGACTCGTGCTTTTATATAGGGATGAGCATAAAAAACATCAAGCTCAACCAGACAATGCCTTTATTATTTATAAAGCAGAACTATCGATAAAAGCGTGAGGAGTAAAGGATAGTATGCTTACCAAGCATCGCGCCGGTCGCGGCAGATGATGGTTAGTAACGAATAGCATCGCACTCTATAGAGATAGAGCTTAGCATAAGTAGGATAGATATCGCGATAACACCGACCATCAGATACAAAAAAACCCACAAACATAATGGTGGGCTAATCGTTACTGACAAATTTAGTGTACAAAACATCAGTATAAAAAGTGGTAGCGGGGGCTGGATTTGAACCAACGACCTTCGGGTTATGAGCCCGACGAGCTACCAGACTGCTCCACCCCGCATCAATCTAGAACGCATATTATAGAGAGGTTTTAGAGGGCTGTCAATACTTATTTTAGATAATAATCAAATTAAGCATTAATGACGATGAACCCTGCTTTCTATAATGTTTGAGTACAACAACGTTCAAGTAAAACATCATACAAATAAAGCTTGGTGCGATTGGGGGGACTTGAACCCCCACAGCTTGCGCCACCACCCCCTCAAGATGGCGTGTCTACCAATTCCACCACAATCGCATTTTTCTTACTACTCTGTTTTTGAGCTTTAACCTTTTATAACCGATGCATAAGGAAAGCAACGAAAGTTAAAGACCACTAAAAACAGAGAAGCATTGTAAATCTAACATCTTAAAATAGCAAGTACTGCCTGAATTAAAAGATAACTGCTAAAAATATCTGTCAAAACAATTAAACAGATACTAACGCCAATATAACTACTGAGGATTTTGTGTCAGCGGGCGTGGCGTTTGCGGCGCTGATACTGGCGCATCTAAACGAAACTGGTCTTCTGCTTGTTTACGTGCATGTACGGCAAGCGTCATACTGGTGATAAAAAATATCACCGTTAATACTGCAGTGGCACGCGTCAAAAAGTTTGCAGTGCCGGCGGCGCCAAATACGGTACCTGATGAGCCCGCACCAAAAGAAGCTCCGGCGTCTGCCCCTTTACCATGCTGTATCAAAATCAAGCCAATCATGGCAATCGCCACGATAATGTGCAGGGCTAATATAAACGTAAACATGGTGGCCTCTTTTGCCGCGTAATGACGACTGATAACGTAAAATAAATCGTAGGATTAAATAATGTAAATAACTGGCGTTTAACGATTGACCTCTAATATGGCCAATAACGCCAAACCAGTTGTGTAAATAAAGCAATCATCTAAATAAGGCGCATTGTACACGATTGCAAGGTCACTGTTAAAGCCACTTTTGCCAACTGCGAAAGACATTTTTTGAGCAAAGTTATTGTTCAATATGGATTAAATTGTAATTTTACTGAATACGACTACGCTTTATTGCCGCCAAAAGCCTTAGCAATCGCTAAAAAACTTTCTGCTTTTAGCGATGCGCCGCCAACCAATGCCCCATCAATCATGCTATCAGCAGCAAAACTGTCGGCATTGTCAGCATTGACGCTACCACCGTATAAAACCGTTATGTTGTCTAATTCGCCATTGAAGCTCGCAAGGGTTTGCTTAATATGTTGATGTGTCGCACTTACTTCAGCGACGGTTGGTACTTTGCCCGTACCAATTGCCCAAACTGGCTCATAAGCGATGATTAAACGCTCTGACAAGTTTGTAGCAAGTTCAGGATTTTGTGCAAGTAAATCTTTAATCACCGCTAATTGCGCATCAATGACTGCCAGCGTTTCTTTGGCATCATACTGCGCTTGGGTTTCGCCAATGCAAAATATCACGCCTAAGTTTTGTGTGAGGGCGTGAGCCATTTTTTGCAATAAGCAATCATGAGATTCTTGATGGTATTGACGGCGCTCAGAGTGTCCCAGTATCGTCCATGTTGCGCCAGTATCAGCAATTTGCTGCGCTGAACAATCACCGGTATAAGCGCCGGTACTGGCACTATAGGCGCTTATATCTTGAGCGGCGCTCAGTATTGAACTACCTTTTAGCCGCTCACTGACAGCCGTCAAATGAATCAGGCTCGGGGCGATCATCAATTGACAATCAGCGTTATCAGGCTGCTCTTTTGTGCTAACAGCCATTAATAAGTCATCTAGTAGCGCCTTGACGTCATGGCTCGTCGCTGGATTCTGCTTCCAATTTCCAATTACCCAAGCTTGCATACCTATATACCTTATCTTATCTATTGCTGCCAATATGGCTTATATGCGCGCAAGTATAACAAATATTTCCTAAGTGCTATAGTTATAGTATGAGGCGCTCAAAGTTGGAACTGATTTTGCATAAAATTATTTTAAATAAGTATTTGGCACATTGACGTTTTTAGCAGATTAGTCATCTTATACGCTATATAAAGTCTTTTAACTCTAAAAAATTCCTATATCATTCTATTTATAGAAAATAAAACCAAGGCAATCAATCATTTGTTTTTAGAATAAATGTTACTAATCAATGTAGCGATTATAAATAAGCTACTGGTGTTATATATAGTAGATGCTTTGGTTTCGGTAAAAAATACAGCCCATTTGGTATCACGCATAGAGAGGTCTTAATGTCTATCACAGCCAGTAAATATGGTGGTTTAGCGTAGCAGTTAATTAGCGAAGGCATCGTCAGCGAAGCGCATATGAAAACCGCGCAAACAGAATCACAACAGCAGAAAATGGGCTTGGTTCCCTATTTGGTTGACAATAAGCTGGCCAATGCTTATCAAGTAGCGCAGATGCTATCGCAAGCGTTTGGTGATCCTTTGTTTGATCTTGATGCCTTAAGCTCAGATGTCATTCCAAAAAACTTGGTCGATGAAAAAATCGTACGTAAGTTCAACGCCCTACCACTGTTTAAACGCGGGCAACGCTTATTTGTGGCATTGAGTGACCCGACCCGTATCGATGCCATCGACGCTATTGCCTTTAACTCGCGCCTGTCTATCGAGACTGTCGTCGTTGAAGAAGATAAGCTCAAAAAGCGTATTGAGAATCTGTACGCTGATACCATGCAAAGTTTTGATAGCTTTTCTGACAGCGATTTAAATATTGGCTTTAATGAAAGCGAAGAAGACGAAGGCGAAACCAAACTTAGCGACGGCGTCGATGAAGCGCCCGTGGTGAAGTTTGTTAATAAAATGTTGGTTGATGCCATTCGTATGGGCGCCTCGGACCTACATTTTGAACCTTATGAAAAAACCTATCGCGTGCGCTTTCGTGTCGATGGCGTCATGCAAAAAATGGCCAGTCCGCCGGTACAACTTGCGGGTAAAATTGCCGCGCGTCTAAAAGTCATGTCGCAAATGGACATCTCTGAGCGCCGTGTACCGCAAGATGGTCGTATTAAGCTTAAAATCTCTAAAGACAAAGCCATCGATTTCCGCGTAAACTCCCTACCTACCTTATTTGGCGAAAAGCTGGTTTTACGTATTTTGGATCCATCATCTGCCATGCTTGGTATTGAAGCATTAGGTTATGAGCCCGACCAAAAAGAGATGTTTTTAGAAGCCTTACATAAGCCTCAAGGTATGCTGCTGATTACTGGTCCTACTGGTTCAGGTAAAACCGTCTCCCTTTATACCGGTATTAATATTTTAAATACTGGCGAGACCAATATCTCAACCGCCGAAGACCCCGTTGAGATTAATCTTGAAGGTATCAATCAGGTCAACGTTAACCCGAAAGTCGGTTTAACCTTTGCCAATGCGCTCAAATCATTCTTACGTCAAGATCCTGATATCGTCATGGTCGGTGAGATTCGTGACCTTGAAACGGCTGAGATTGCGATTAAAGCAGCACAAACTGGACATATGGTGCTGTCTACCCTGCATACCAATTCTGCCCCTGAAACCTTGACGCGTTTGCGCAATATGGGAGTTGCCTCATTTAACATTGCAACGTCAGTGAACTTGGTTATTGCCCAGCGATTGGCAAGACGTTTATGCAAAAATTGCAAAAAACCCATCAATATACCGCGCCAAAGCTTGCTTGAGCTTGGTTTTACCGATGCTGATTTAGACAACCCAGACAATGTCATTTATGAACCTATTGGCTGTAATGAATGCCGTGAAGGCTACAAAGGCCGTGTCGGTATTTATGAAGTGATGAAAGTCAGCCCCGATATTTCGCGCATTATTATGGAAGATGGTAACGCCATAGATATCAAAGACGCTGCCCTTAAAAACGGCTTTAGAGATTTACGCCGCTCGGGTATTTTAAAGGTGCTGCAAGGGGTAACCAGTATTCAAGAAATGATGCGCGTGACTTCTGAATAACGACCGTCGAAAAACAAAAAGTTCCAACTCGTGATTTTGAGCCTTTATGTTTATGAATTAGTAATATTGTTTAACAGATATACTTAGATATAAAACAGATATATACTGGCTTTTTTCGCTAGAATAAAGTAAGCCAAAGGGAAAGTTGCTGAAATTATCCTGCTTTTATAGGTTTGCAACTTCTTGTTGATTCTTTCCATGACAAATTACAAGGGTAGTAACATGGCCAAAGCTAAAACCGACATGCTATTAGACTTTGTCTATGATGGAGTCAATCGGCGTGGGCAAAAAGTAAAAGGCGAAACCACCAGTCGTAGCTTGGAGTTGGCAAAAGCAACCTTGCGCAAACAAGGTATCACCGTTAAAGCCATCAAGAAAAAACCCAAGCCTTTATACACCTTTAAAAAGTCTATTAAACCGATTGATATTGCTATTTTTGCGCGGCAGTTGGCAACTATGATGAAAGCTGGCGTGCCATTAACCCAGTCTTTTGAGATTGTTGCTGATTCTCTTGATAACCCGAGCATGAAAGATTTGGTCTTACAAATAAAAGCCGATATTGAAGCTGGTGGTACCTTTGCTTCAGCACTGCGTAAACATCCACGCTATTTTGATGACCTTTTTTGCTCGCTTGTTGATTCTGGCGAGCAGTCCGGTTCGTTAGAGACCATGCTAGAGCGGGTTGCAACCTATAAAGAAAAAAGTGAGCTGTTAAAAGCCAAAATTAAAAAAGCGATGAAATATCCTATCGCCGTTATTGTCGTTGCCATTATCGTCACTATTATTCTACTGGTTAAAGTTGTTCCTGTATTTGCCGATTTATTTGGTTCATTTGGTGCCGAACTACCTGCGTTTACTCAGATGGTAGTAGGGATGTCAGAATGGATGCAATCTTGGTGGTTTATTTTAATCGTACTGATTGGTGGCGCCGTCATTGGCTTTTCAGAAGCTAAAAAACGCTCTAAGAAGTTCCGTGATTTCTTAGACCGTGCGGTATTAAAAGCACCCATATTTGGCAATATTGCTTATCAAGCGGTTATCGCTCGCTTTGCGCGTACATTATCGACCACTTTTGCTGCTGGTGTACCCCTGATTGATGCTTTAGATTCTACCGCTGGCGCTGCAAATAACGTAGTCTTTTATAACGCCATTCAGCAAATAAAAAACGGGTGGTGTGTCAAAAAGTATGCTGATTAAAACTTGAACAATTTTTGAAGCCTTGAAAGCCCTATAGAATCAGAGAACTTAGCATAGATTTCTTATTGACTTCTATCGCCAGCATACTTTTTAGAACACCACCAAAAAACGATGTTTCAACCGGTCAGCAATTGCAATTTTCGATACGCTCAACCAACTTATTCCCAAGTATGGCGATTCAAATGGTTGGTATTGGTGAAGAATCAGGTAGCTTAGAAGAGATGCTCGATAAAGTTGCGGTCTATTACGAAAACGAAGTCGATAACGCTGTTGATGGTTTGACCAGCTTAATGGAGCCGTTAATTATGGCGGTGCTCGGTGTATTGGTTGGCGGCTTAGTGATTGCCATGTATTTACCAATCTTCCAAATGGGCTCAGTGGTAGGCTAACAGCCACTGCAAGGAAAACGATTTCATGCAATTTCTTCAGTTATTACAAGAAAATATGACACTCGCTTTAATTATTTTTGGTCTACTTGGCCTCTGTGTCGGCAGCTTTTTAAATGTGGTAATTCATCGGACACCGCTTATGATGTTAACGGCTTGGCGGCAAGAATGTAGCCAGTTTATGGCTGAGCAAGCAGACATGCCACCTGAACATACGCGACCATTATCAGATATCGTCGCTGCTGATACTCCCATCACACTAAGCACACCTGCTTCACGCTGTCCGCACTGCGCCCATAAAATAAAGTGGTATGAAAACATCCCTTTAATAAGCTGGCTTATATTACGCGGGCGCTGCTCAGACTGTAAAGCTGCTATCGGACTGCGTTATCCTATTGTTGAGCTGGTAACTGCTCTGCTATCTATGTTGGTCATTTATCAGTTTGGCGTCAGCGCCGCAGGATTATCAGCATTGATTTTGGTCTGGACGCTGGTTGCTTTAACGGGTATCGATTTTGATACCCAGCTATTGCCTGACCGCCTGACCTTTCCTTTAGCGGGCTTAGGATTGGCGGTAAATTCGCAAGGCTGGTTTGTCTCACCTACGCAGTCAATCTGGGGACTTTTACTTGGCTTTTTATCTTTGTGGGTCGTGGTAAAAATCTTTTATTTCATTACGAAAAAACACGGCATGGGACAAGGCGATTTTAAATTACTAGCCGTCTTGGGTGCTTGGCTTGGGCCTATGATGTTGCCACTCATTATCTTGCTCTCCTCCCTATTAGGTTCTATCGTCGGGATTATTCTGATGAAAAAACAAGGAGAAAGTCGTCCTTTTGCTTTTGGTCCTTATATCGCCATTGCTGGTATCATTGCATTATTATACGGCCCAGATATCGTCAATTGGTATTTAGGAATGTACGCTTAAACCCCTATACTGACGCAAGTAGACGCGCAATTTCTCAAAAATGCGCTTTAACCTGCTAGAATAGGCTATTGGTATATTGTAGCCTCCCTCTTCTATCGGTTAAATAAGTCATTACTATGTCAAATTATGCCTCATCTTCATCTTATTCCTATCAGCCACAGTCGCCCCAATCCAAAAGCAAGACGTTAGTTGTCGGCTTGACCGGCGGTATCGGCAGCGGGAAGTCGGCGGCAAGCGATTGGTTCGCGCAGCAAGGGATTGATATTATTGATGCAGATGTGATTGCTCATCAAGTGGTCGCTAAAGGTAGCGCTACTTTACGTAAAATCAAAAGAAAATTTGGTGATTGGGTATTAAATGATGATGGGGAAATGGATCGCGCCGCCGTGCGCACTCATGTCTTCACCCATCCTGAAGCCTTAATTGAGCTTGAAGCCATCACCCATCCAGCCATACGCGAAGCGGCAAAGCTGCAACTAGCAGCCAGTACGTCGCCATATGTCGTGCTATCAGCGCCACTACTGATTGAGGCAGCAGAAGCGGGCCTTGCCAATTTATGCCAGCGTATATTGGTGATGGATGCCACCGAGGAAACTCAGCTTGCCCGTGCCAGCCAGCGCGATGAGCAAAGCGTGCAAAAGATTAAAGCCATTATGATTAATCAGCTCAGCCGCGAAGAGCGTAATCGTCATGCAGATGATGTGGTGCTTAACGAGAGCGATCTTGCGGCGCTATATTTACAGCTTGAGCCATTACATCAAAACTATCTTACGCTTGCCCAGCAGCTAAAGTTCGCTGCCGATTAATCTCATAGAGCGCCATACCAGTCGCCACACTCACATTTAAGCTTTGCAGGTTACCATGCTCGTTGCCTGACATCGGAATATAAACCAGCTCATCGCAGCTCTCCATCGTCAGGCGACGCATGCCCTCGCCCTCAGAGCCCATAATAATCGCAGTTTTACCCGTCATATCAGCAGCATGTATTGGCTTTGCCTCTGCATTTAATGCGGTGCCAAACACAAAGACGCCAGCATTTTTAATCTTGCTTAACGTACGAGCCAAATTGGTCACACTAACGATAGGCATCATCTCGGCAGCTCCTACCGATACTTTCGCAACCGTTGGCGTCAGGCTTGCCGCATGGTGTTTGGGGCAAATAACGGCATCAACGCCCATGGCCACTGCGGTACGTAAACACGCACCAAAGTTATGCGCGTCGGTAATTTGGTCGAGCACCAATAATAAGCATTGCTCACGCTTAGCAAGGGTATCCAATAAACCTTCGTCAGCGAAACCTAACGGACGCGCATTCAGTACCACGCCTTGATGCTGCGGGCTACCGCATAGCTGAGTAAGCTTATCTTTTTGTGTCGGTTGAATACTAATACCATTATCACGTGCTTGCGCCATAATCGCTTGTACGTGGCTGTCGCTCTCACGTCCTTGTTGGACAAATAAACTGAGTCCATCAAGCGGGCGATATTCGAGTAAGGCTTCAATCGCGTGAATGCCATAAAAATAGCTAGGTTTTGCCATAGTGGGTCTACAATATAAAAGTGGTATCGCGTACGGCGATAAAAAATAGGAAATATAGTCAGTCCTAAATAAAATCAGTACAAGTATGATGACCCGCTACTGGTATTCATTTTGCGCAGCCTCTGTCTGCGTAGGCACAGCAAGCAAGGAAAATGAATACCAGTAGCTCTATGTTCATCTTATAGCGGACTGCCTATATAACGATAATTGTAGCAATTAACGCGTGGCGAAACGAAAAATTATTAAAATAATTGCAAAAAAAAGAAATAAACCTTGGCGTAAGATTTATTTCTTCTAACTTGTTTATTTAAAGGGGTGGCAAGTTGTCTTGTAACACCTTTAATCGTATGATTTTTTAGCCAGCTTAACCTTCTAAATGACAAATATACTGCACGATTTCTTCTGTACGCAAATTAAAACCACTATTGCCTTCGACTACGAATGACTGTCCTGCGCGGTAGTAGCTAAATTCTTCCTCACCGTTTATTTTGACCTCACACTCACCGCTGATGATTTCGATGCGCTCCGAAGTATTGGTGCTAAAGTGATAGTGCTCAACCAAATTGTCGCAAGGCAAAATAACCCCGAGCGTTTTATGGCGACCGTCCTCAAACATAATGGTATGGCTTGAGCAACGACCATCGTAGGATATCGTGGCTTGAGCATTGACTGTTACATTGGTAAATTGCGCCGCTGTCATAGTGGCTTCCTTATCAAATAATTATTGCCAAACTAAAAGACCAAATTGAAAAACTAAATAGCAGAATAACTCATCGCTTAACTGACAGTTCTATTACAACTTTTTGACGATTCACTCTATATTTAGCTCGATATAACTGTTAACCAAATAAAGACTCGCATAGAGAATACACTATGAAAAGTAATGATGAAACGCTTACTTTGTCTAGCATGAACTCACCTCTCGTCTTTTACTAGAAACATCATAGATAGCAGATTGTATGAAAATCTGGTGGTAAGAGTTTATCATTATGTGAGATTATGCTACCACATTATATCTATAAAGTTTGTTACAGCGACTAGGAAAGTTGCGCTTATTGTTAAATGAATACCTAGCTTTGATTACCTTTAAAATTTGTATTTCCTACCTTTTGCCACCATAATATTTGCCAATTATCGTTATCTTATTAACACCATTTACCAAAGCTGTTTTTATTTATTTATCCTATTGTAGACCTAAAAATCAGCCTAATTGCTGATATTTATTGTCTGCCATGAGAGGCGTTGATGCTCGTATCATTAACTTTACAGCAGTTTGCATTGATTGCTCAGCATGAGCTGAGCATGGCTGAAGGCTTCAATGTCATCACCGGTGAGACAGGTGCTGGCAAGTCATTATTACTAGATGCGCTGTCTTTGTGCGTAGGTGAGCGCGCTGATAGTGCCATGGTCAGGCACGGCGCGGCGTATGCTGATATCTATGCGCAGTTTGATGTAGAAAATAATGACGTCGTGGCAGAATGGTTTGCCAAGAACGAGCGCCCTTTAGAAGAACCTGAAGTCTTGATTCGCCGTCAGCTTAGTAATACAGGACGCTCTAAAGCCTGGTTAAATGGCACGCCGGTCAGCTTAGCGGAACTTAAAAGCTTAGGCGCTTTATTGGTAAACATTCATAGTCAACATGCCCAGCAAGCCTTACTAAAGCCACAATTTGTGGTGCAATGGCTTGACGAGATGGCACAAATCACGCCACTTGCTGTACAAACGACCAGCAGCTATCAAGCTTATCAGCAGCTCAAACGCCGCGCTGATGATATCGCCAGCCGCGAAGCTCAGCGTCAAGATCGCATTCAATTGTTGCAAAGCCAGCTTGCTGATATTGCGCCGCTACTCGCGGTTGATTATGCAGAAGTAGAAGCGGAGCACGAAGAGCTGTCTAATATCGAAGCGTTGATGACGGAAGCCAGTCACGGTTTACACCTGCTCGATAATGACACCGATGAGCCGGATGTCATGACCTTGCTCGGGCAAGCAATTAAGCTTTGCGACAATCAAATGAGCGTCAGTCAAACCTTTGAGCAGGCGTCCGAACAGTTGCATTTGGCGCAGCAGCAAATCACTGAGGTCACAGGCTTGCTATCGGATTATGCGGAACAGCAATTACCCGACCCTGAGCGCTTGCAAACACTCGATAGCTTAATCAGTCTTGGGCACCGCTTGTCGCGTAAGCATGGCCTGCCCGCAAGCGATTTGATTGATGAAGCAAAGCAGTGGCAAGCGCAATTAGAACAGTTAGAAAACGAGCCAAGTAGTGATGCAATGGCAGCGCAAATCGAGCAAGCATGGCAAGAGTATTTGTCACTTGCCACTGAGCTTAATAAACAGCGCTCAAAAGCGGCGCCAAAAGTCAGTAAACAGCTGATTGCGCAATTACAACCGCTTGCCCTGCCAAATGCGCGCTGCGAGTTTGTCTTTACCAAAAAGACCGATCCTAGCCAGTATAATGGTCAAGGCTGCTATGATATCGATTTGTTGTTTAGCGCCAACGTCGGTATGCCGATGCAGCCGCTACATAAAATTGCCTCAGGTGGTGAGCTGTCGCGGATGGCACTGGTCATGCAAGTTCTGCAAGCGACCAATGCTAATAATAATGCTGCCAAGCCGATGCTCGTCTTTGATGAAGTGGACGTCGGTATCAGTGGCGGTACGGCGCAAGTGGTTGGTGAGCTGTTACGTGCGCTTGGGCAGACGCAGCAGTTATTGGCCATTACTCACCAAGCACAGGTTGCGGCGCAAGCGCATCAGCATATCTTGGTACAAAAACATCATGATGAGCAAACTGAGAGCGAGTTATTAATTTTGACCGATAGCGCGCAAGTCGATGAGCTGGCCCGTATGTCTGGCGGTGTGACCATCACTGATGTCACCCGTGACCATGCACGTAGCTTATTAAGTGATGTTAAATAATGATTATCGAGTGATGGCTACTAAATAGCTGGCAGGTACATGGTTAGTAGAAAATAACTCGCAAATAATGACCAGTCGAGAGTACAGTCTTTTAGCAAACAATCGCTAAATATTTGCTTTAGTTGATTTTTTACGCCTAAACGCCATATAGTGGTCTATCCTCTTAATAATTTCACCTTTAATATTAGGTTGCGTTTGTTTATATGTCTAAAGCCAATTTGACCCATCACTTCTTAATCGCGGCGCCCGAGCTGTCAGACCCAAGGTTTGAGCAGGCGCTGATTTATATCTGTCGCCATGATAAACATGGGGCGCTTGGTCTGATGGTCAATCGTCCGATAGAGCAAGCGCGCGTCGGCAAACTGCTAGAAGACTTAGACATTGAGGTCACCGATCCGCAAGTAATGGAAGATATGGCGCTAGAAGGTGGGCCTATGTATCCAGAAGTCGGTTTTGTCCTGCATACCGGTCAACCAGAATGGGCGTCGTCTTTTGCCATCTCAGAAAACGTCTGTATTACTACCAGTCAAGATATTCTAAAACGCATCGCTGCTGGTCAAGGTGTCGGGCATTATCAGCTGTGCCTAGGTCATGCCAGCTGGGGTAAAAAACAGCTCGACCAAGAACTTGCGAGTGGCGACTGGCTGGTTTGTCCTGCGGATCTGAATTTACTGTTTGATACGCCATTTGCAGAGCGTTGGCAAATCGCTGCCGATAAGATTGGCGTTAATTTTGACTATTTGAGCAGCGATATTGGTCATGCCTAGCGTTATATATTAAGTGCTATATACTGAGCAGCATTTGCTTCATGAAGACAGAAACAGGAAGTACCCCAAATTATGGTCAATAGTATTCTTGCAGATAGCGCGGGCGCTATAACTACTGATAGCACAGACGCTATAACTACTGATAGCGCTACAGAGCCAACGATTAAGCCGCATCTAATTTTGGCGCTCGATTATGGCGTCAAAAAGATGGGGATGGCGCTAGGCAATTCTATTACCGAGACGGCGCGCGCCTTTGATATTTTGGCGATGAATAATGGTCAGCCGGATTGGGACAACCTGCTTGGTATTATCAAAGTTTGGGGCGTGGCAAAAGTGGTGGTCGGATTGCCACTCAATATGGATGGTAGCAGCTCAATGTTGTCCAAGCGGGCGCACAAATTTGCTCGTCGCTTAGCGCATAGAATTATGGAGCAGCGTTTACCCGTCATTGTCTCTCTCTGTGATGAACGTCTGACCTCAGTTGCGGCGCGTGAGATAGCTTGGGAGAATGGCTGGATTCAAAACGAGCGTGACCCGATTGATGATATCTCCGCCTGCATCCTGATGTCGACGTATTTTGCTGATCCGAGTAGCAGTCTCGCCATCGACGCCATTAAAGCGAATTAGTAGAAAGCGGTTGAATAGTACGCTAAATCCATGGCTAATATACCGCGCCTCTTCGCTATATCATCTAAACGAATAAATGACTGATTAATATGACCACTGTCTCAGATCCATCTTTGCAAAACAAGTCGCAACGTGGCTTTGCACCGCTAGCGATTGCGCGTATCAAAGGCGCGCAGCGAGCAAACCAGATAGCGATTTATCTTATTTATGCCGCTATTCTCGCCTTTATGGTCTTTGGCACCATTGCTAGTATCAAAGCCTTTCATAACAATCAGCTGCTTTATCAATTGTTCTATAACCTGCCCTACGCTTTGGTGGCGCTGACGATTCCTATTACTATTTATGATGCATTGGTGATTTATCGTTATCGCTTAAATCAGCCATCAATGATTGCCATGAGTATTGGTGTATCGACGGTTATATTACTTGGCGGGCTACTATTTGCCGATACTGCTTGGTTAGGATTGGCATGTTGGCTTGGGGTGGCGTTTTTATTTAAGGTGAGCTTTAAGCGCTTTTTTAACTTTTTAGACGCTGAAGAAACGTCTGAAAATGTTAAAGAAACATAAAACTTCCTGATAAAAATGCCATCACTAATAAAGAACTGAAAACATTCACCATATTTTATTGATTTAAAAAACGACTATGACAACTTCAACATCTGATAGTACCATTCAACATCATTTAGATACCCAAGGGCTGATTTGCCCTGAGCCGGTGATGATGCTACATCGAACCATACGTAATGCCGAAGCTGGCGCAGTGATTGAAATACTCGCTACAGATCCTGCGACCACTCGCGATATTCCTAATTTTTGCCGTCATTTGGGGCATGAGCTTGTAAAGCAAGAAACGCTTGCTGAAAATGTGCCGTTAAATATTGATCCTGATGAAATCACAATTACGGACGATGATGATGCACCTATTAACGCCACGCTTTATCGCTATTTGGTGAAGAAAAAGAATGCTTAAATGCATTTGATTGAGCTTAAAGCACTCATAGCATCAACGCACTAATAGCATCCAGATATCTTTGCTTTGTACGAAACATATCATTCACAAATTAAAGGTAGATAGCATGTTAGCGCCCCAAAAGCAGTATGTGCAGTGGCTCGAAAACAAAGACGGCAGCGAGACGTTACATCAAGCACTTTGGTTGTCGGAAAGCAATCATGCGCCGCCTGCGCGTATTGTGTTGGTCGATGATAAAACGACCGCCGATGAGGCTTATCGCTTGGCTTGCGGAGGCACTTCACTACTGTGGCGTGGTGACTTTCATAATGCACGGCAACTGCTACAAGCGCTCAATCGACGCATCGAGCGTACCAATGAGCGCTCTGAGCTACGTAAAATAAAAAAAGCAGCAAATCAATCTGCAAAATCCAATAAAAATGTAGATAAATCTTCAGAGTTATCCAAAAGTATTCCTAACTTATTTCATCAGCAGCGCCAATTGCAAGCCCAGCGTGCGCGCATATTAAGCCGTCTGCTACTCGAGCTTGATGCCAATTATGTCAGCCAATTACGCCGCGCCCCTGATATGAGTGCGGCTTGCATAGCTGCTTTTGGTCAGTTGGATAATGAACTGAATGAGTCGTATGTGCTGTCTTTTCGTGACCTACAAGGAGCGCTTGGTGCAGCGCAGTGGCGCGAAAAAGGTGTTCCGATTGATGGTTTAGATTTATCGATATTCCCGCATTATGGTGTCTTTGCCCCAACCCGCCATGAATATGTGCAGCTATTACTCGAGGCGCCACTGCCAGATACTTGTGATGTCGCTTATGATATCGGTACGGGCACTGGCTTGCTGGCTATTATCTTAGCGCAGCGCGGTGTCAAACAAGTAATTGCCACCGACTTAAATCCGCGAGCTTTAACCTGCGCCAGCGAAAATTTTACGCGATTAGAATTAGCTAATGTACAGTTGCAACAGGTGGATTTATATTCAACGGATGCGCCACTCGCTAATTTAATTGTCTGTAATCCGCCTTGGCTACCCGCTAAGCCAAGCTCGCCGTTAGAGTATGCCGTTTATGATGCCAATAGCAAAATGCTACGTGGGGTTTTGCAGGGCGCGAAATCTCATTTAGCTAAGCAAGGAGAAGTCTGGTTGATTCTGTCGGATTTGGCTGAGCATTTACAATTACGCACTCGTGAGGAATTATTAGGCTGGTTTGCTGATAGTGGTTTGAAAGTAAAATACCGCCTCAATACCAAACCTAAGCATAGTCGCAGCCAAGATGAGTCTGATCCACTATTTGCAGCGAGGAGTAGCGAGATTACTTCATTATGGTGCTTAGAACCTGCCTAATCTTTAATAATTGATAATTAATCATTGAGTATCAAATTATGAGCCGCGACCGCGCCGTCCAACAGCGCCAACCTAAAGCGCTAGCCGTCGATGACGAGCCAGCTTACATCACCGAGTTTCGGCAAGCAATGCTCGCCCGCGGTTTAGCAACGCGGACGCGTAATGCTTATGTGCGCGATTTACGTTCTTGCGAGCTGACCAATCCTATCGCGCTGACGAAATGGCAGCCTGAAGACGTGCTGCACTGTTTATCAACCCTTACCATCGAGGGCAAAACGCCGCGCACGCAAGCACGTACGCTGTCAAGCTTGCGCCAGTTCTACCTTTGGATGATTGCTAGTAATTTGCGTGAGGACAATCCGTGTGAGCGTATCAAAAGCCCCAAATTAGGTCGTCCACTGCCAAAGGATTTGAGCGAGGCCGATGTCGATAACCTCCTCGCTGCACCTGATAGCAGCACGGCGCTCGGTCTACGTGATAAAGCCATGTTAGAGGTGCTCTATGCTTGTGGTCTGCGCGTCAGCGAGCTGATTAATCTGTCGCTTGAGCAAGTCAATCTAAACGCTGGTTGGCTACAAATTACCGGTAAAGGCAATAAAACCCGCTTAGTGCCACTCGGCGAATATGCAGCAGATGCGCTAGAAGATTATCTAACGCACGCTCGTGGCGATTTGATTGCGCATTTGAAATCTGGTAATTGCCAAGCGGTGTTTTTGACCGCGCAAGGCGGCTATATGACACGGCAGAACTTTTGGTATCTATTAAAGAAATACGCCAAAGTTGCCAGCATAGATAAAGAGCTATCACCGCATACCCTACGCCATGCTTTCGCCACCCATTTACTCAATCATGGCGCAGACCTGCGTAGCGTGCAGTTATTACTGGGGCACAGTGATTTATCAACCACACAGATTTATACTCATGTGGCGACGGCGAGATTGCAGAAGTTGCATGCCGAGCATCATCCGCGCGGTTAGAATTGAAATTAAAGATTTATTGATGATTGTAAAAGGAATAAAACGTGTCGCAAGCTCAGCCATCCACTTTGCCTACCCTAACAAAAGGGCAAAACTCTGCCCTCAAAAACCTGACCATCATGGGTTACTTAGAAGGCACGTCTTTTTTATTATTGCTTGGTATCGCCATGCCACTAAAATACATGTTAGGTATTCCTGAAGCAGTGAAATATGTCGGTATGGCGCATGGGGGATTATTTATCGCCTATATTTTGATGCTGTTGATTGCAACGAGTAAAATAAAAATGCCGCTATGGGCAATGCCTGCAGGTGTGCTTGGCTCGTTTTTACCATTTGGTCCGTTTATATTTGATCATTTATTAAAAAAGCGTTTGAAAAAATAGAATTAAGTATTTTTGGTTATCGATTAGACCTCTTGCAAAAGTCATAGGTTTAGCTCGAAATTAATGATACCAGCAAACAGCTTCATTCTAAGATCATAGCGCTGACGACGGTTACGATATTTATGAGCCACGATTTTGAACAACTTGATTAAGCCTATTTTGTGCTCAACCACAATACGGAACTTTGCCAGATAGTGATTGGCCTGTTTGCATATCTCCAGTAACTGACCACCACGTGGCTTTTTAAAAGGGGTGAAGGTTTGCTT
>NZ_LXWA01000076.1:0-18546 GCF_001652315.1 Psychrobacter sp. SHUES1
TTGCCCCAGACATAAGCGACAATCTCATTAGTAGCACGGTCATAAGCATAAATAAGCCAAACTTTACGCTTCTTGCGATATACGTAAGTCCAGAACTCATCAACCTCTAAGCGTTCATAGTAGCGCTTCTTAGGTACAATCTTGTAAATGGATGAGCCTATGGTGCTAAGCACTTTTCCAATACTAACCTTGGCTATAACGGCTATGTCTCTAACACCACAACCTCTAACCGTCATCAGTCGTATGAGATCTTCTATTCTAGAGTGACAGCCGTTATAGGTTACCGCATGATCGCCAATAAACTGGCGTTTGCAGTCCTTGCACTGGTAGTTCTGCTTGCCATAGCTTTTTATGCCGTGTATCGAAAAACTGGGACTGTGACAGTCGGGGCAATTGATCTGTATTTGTGTCTTCATAACCTCAAATATATCATCTTGCTTCGGCTGTCACCCTCCTTTCATCTCCTCAGCATACTTTCTGACACACCACCTAAAAATCTTATCTGATTAACTGAGCACATAAGTCAGTAGACATATGATTATCAATTCCTACAATTGCTATCGTATCGTCAGACTTTAGATATCTGGTATTGAGCATTTAGCATGCTTGAAACCCACTAAACATAATGAATGAACCATTTAAGAGTGAATCAACGATGATTGACTCTTTTTTAATAAGTAGAGGTCTTAAAAGCATGGATTTAATAGAAAAAAATCCAAGTCAATCCAACAAACTGACAGCGCAAGATTGGTTGGACATCGCTGAATCTGAGCTGGCTAAATCTGGTATCACAGCTGTCAGAGTGGAGCCACTTGCCAAAAAACTAAAGGTTACCAAGGGCAGTTTTTACTGGCATTTTCGTAGTCGAAAAGAGTTGTTCGAAAAGCTGCTATCAAACTGGCGTACGCGCTCAACGGTTGCCATTATCGAGCGTTTAAGTGATATAGAGTTGACACCTAAAGAACGCTTGAGAAAGCTTTTCTTAATTCCTTATAAGCGCAACACCAAAACCAATGGCGCTGCTTTAGAGCTTGCCATTCGTAACTGGTCACAAAACGATAAAGCGGTGCAGGAAATTCTCAATGAAGTTGATAGTCATCGTCTGACTTTTATTGCGATGATTTTTGAAAATTTAGGATATGACAAAGAGCAAGCAGAGATAAGAGCGGCTCGGTTTTATTACACCATGCAAGGAATATCAGTCGTCAATGTGCAAAAAGAACAGGCTTCTATTGAGCAGATATTTGAAACGTTATTGTGATGATTCTTGCTTAGTATAGTACGGTGAGGGTGTTTGGAATAATAGCGCTAGCGATAGTGTCCTCTATTGAGTTCACCAGCGCCTCGTATAGTTTTTTGTAGAAATCAAAGTTAACGCGGAATCTGACGAATGGTAAGAATCTGCTCACTACGACCAAAAGGCCCATAAACGTCATGCAGTACGGCACTGGTGATACCGATACCGTCAGCACCGTATTGTTGTACCGCCTCTAGACCTAGCCAGCGTCCTTTAGGCATGCGATGCATATGGATTTGCAAATCCGTATTGGGGAACATCCATTGTAAATCATTCAGATTCAATCCCAGTCTTGGCACGATGCCATTAGCAAGATCCACCATTCCGAGCAGATGTACCAAATCCGTAGTGGGCTCACCTTCTACCATCGCCGTATCGTTGGTAATCCATACCAGACCTTTGCCCGGACGCCGCGCTGTATCCGCAACCAGATTTACGCTTTTAACAAACCCGCCAGGCCAGCTTTTCATCTCTTCCCACACAGGCAGCTCATCAGGATGCTGAGGTGCGTTTTGATCTTCCAAGCCTGCAATGGCGCTGGTATCTTGTGTCAATAATCGCCAAGCACGCGCCGTAATACAAACACGTCCACCACTACTCATGACCGACTCTATTAACTCGATGGTTTTGCCCGGACGAATACAGCGAGTGGTAATAACAAAACCATCAAGTGGGATTAGCCCTAAAATATCAAGGCTAATGCGTGCTATACGCATATTCGCTTGCGGTGCATACTGGCTCAGCTCATGGGTCAGCACGCCAGTTGCTGCTGCCATATGCTGTTCGTGTGGATTCCACGCGCCTTGCGCATGTTCGGTGGGTGTATAGTGCGCAACGCTGACATTGTCTGTTTGCTGTTGACGTTTGATACAAGTGTAATAAGCTGCCATGGTTATCCCTTCCCTTGGTTTCCTAGGGCGTGTCCTCATTTTAAAAATGGTGTTAAAAATGAGATAAATTGCCGTCAAACGAGGAAAATAGCGCAAATAATATCGAGATATTAATCAGCTATTTGACGATGTTTGACAAAATTTAGCCATTTTTAGCCCATTTAGATACAAGCGCTTGAATTGAGGACACGCCCTAGTAAGATAATCTGAATAGATTCAAACCTAGGATAGTAACAGATATATTCACATTTTCACCTTTGCTTGCAAAGTGCTTTTAATTTTCACCGATGTTTCTAGTGCAAATTTTGTCTTAACAGCGGTAATTGGCCCGCTCAATGTGATGACATGTCTGCGCAAAATTTGCTACTATAACCTTTTTAAACACTATAACTTCGGATTTAGGCAATTTCACTTAGGTACTTAGGTAATACAGACATGGCCAAAAACGCCCTACAAGAACAACTCTTAAAAGCTGGATTGGTGGATAGCAAAAAAGCCAAAAAAATCAGCAAACAGTCGCAGCATGCCAAGCGCACAGGTGACGCATCAAATCTTGAAGCCAAAAAAGCCTTGGCAGAAGCCCAAGCCAAAAAAATAGAAAAAGACCAAAAGCTCAATCAAGAAAAACAGCAGCTTTTAGAAGAAAAGACGCTCCGAGCCAACGTTATTCAAATGATTAGGCAACACCAAATCACAGAGACACAGGGTGACATCACTTATCAGTTTGTTGATAACGGCAAAATTAAAAAGATTTATATCACCCAAAAGCTCTATGATCAAATCGTAGCTGGTCATGTGGTGATTGCGCGCTTAGAAGACGATTATGCGCTGCTGCCTCGTCCACTAGCTGATCGTATCAACGCCAAGCTCGAAGGCTTTATTGTGGTGTCGAACGACAAGTCAGAGGTCGAGCTGGCAGAAGATGACCCTTATGCCGCTTATGTTATTCCAGATGATTTGATGTGGTAGGTAGTGGTTATTCACCATATTACTAATTGCTAAGCATTAACCAAAACCCCCTGTATAGAATATCTATAACAGGGGATTTTTATGAGCGAGATAGAAAAATACTCTAAGCGCAGCAAAGCATGATGATTAAAATGACAATGATTAAAATGACAAGGCGCTAAAAACAGCAATTATGACGGTAGTAAAACGTGCTTACTCTTCTGATAAGCAGACAAGCCATCAGCACCCAACTCGCGACCAATGCCACTTTGCTTAAACCCGCCCCAGCCTGCTTCAGGTACTACAATTTGCTGCTCGTTAACCCAAATATGACCAGCTTGAATTTGTAGCGCCATCTCTAACGCTCCACTTTCATTAGCACTGACAATAGTTGCTGCCAAGGCATACTTACTATCATTGGCAAGTTCAATCGCCTGCGTATCGTCTGCAAACGTGGTACTGACCAATACTGGTCCAAATACTTCTTCTGTCCATAACTGACTGCTTACTGGTACATCTGTATAAATAGTTGGCGTTGCAAAATATCCTTGACGGTCTAGTATCTCGCCACCTGTTAGGCAAATAAGATTTTCATCAACTGCTATATCGATATACTTTTTGACTTGCGCATGTTGTTGCGCGCTAACCAATGGACCCATTTGCGTATCGACAGCAAAACCATCGCCTATTTTTAAGCTTTCTGTTTTTGCTTTTAATGCCGCAAATAACGACTGGGCAATGTCTTGATGGACGAGCAGCCTTGAGGTCGCAGAACAAATTTGTCCAGCATTGGTAAAGATACCACCGACGATTAAATCACAGGTATAATCAATATCAGCATCTGCGCGCACTACAATAGCGGACTTACCTCCCAGCTCTAGACTGATATCCTTGACACCTGTTGCTGCTTGGCGCATTACTTTTTCACCGACGACATTACTGCCGGTAAAAGACACTTTGTCAATCAGCGGGTGGCTGGTCATTGCCGCACCTACTTCTGCTGCGCCCGGTAGGATATTGACCACCCCTTTTGGCAGCTTAATAGTAGACAATATATTGCCCAGCATCAACTCTGGTAATAGTGTCACCTCTGATGGTTTGAGAATAACTGTACAACCTGCCGCCAGCGCTGGCGCTAGTTTCCAAGCGGTGGTGACCATCGGAAAGTTCCAAGGCACAATAAGGGCGCAAATACCGACCGGCGCATAGGTTTTTAATAAGCGGATACCTGTCTCGTTTGTAGCAACCTTAGACCAAGTCGCCTGCTCGATGATAAGATTGGCATAATAGCGATAACAAGCAATGGCGTCGCTCACGTCTATTTTCGCCTCTGCAATCGGCTTACCATTATTCAATACCGACAGCCCAACCAGCTTATCAAACTGCTGCGACATCGTATCTGCAATCGCCTGCAGATAGCGCGCGCGCTCATCAACACTGGTTTGCGACCAAGTTGCATAAGCGCGAGATGCGGCATGAGCGGCGCTTTCTACCTCTGTACTATTGCACAAATGAGTTTTTGCAATGACCTCGCCAGAGTTTGGATCATATAAAGCATGTTCATCTACTGAATCAGATGCTGCAATCGTGACCCAATCACCCTCTATGTAGGCAGCATTTAACCTAACTTCATTTTTCATGCTTTGCTGAGCGGCGGCTCTCGTTAAAGATAAAGAATTGGTCATTTCCATGATGATTAGTTGCCTTATATTGTTTAATAAAGTTGTCTTTACGCTAACTGTTCGCTGCTTTTTTAATGCCAAATGATGGTTGTAATCATGACTAGGGCGTGTCTTCATTTTAAAAATGGTGATAAAAATGAGATAAATTGCAGTCAAACAAGGAAAATAGCGCCGTTAATATCGGGATATTACCTAGCTATTTGATGAAGTTTGGCAAAATTTAGCCATTTTTAGCCCATTTAGATGTCCATCGATTGAATTGAAGACACGCCTTAATACAATAGATGCGCCACCGACGTAATGACCACCAAGCTAATCAGCGTCCGCAAGATAAAAATCATAAACAGCTCTAAGACGTTCAGCTTGATGTTTGATTTCAATATCAGCGCGCCTACCTCAGACATGTAGATAATCTGGGTAATAGAAGCCGCACCAACGATAAAGCGCGTCATTTCACTCTCGATACTTTTACCAACCAAGGCTGGCAAGTACATATCGGCAAAGCCCATAATCATCGCAGGTGCCGCCTCTGCTGCCTCTGGAATTTGCAATAATTCAAGTAATGGCACGAGCGGCGCAGAGAGCCAATTAAATACCGGCGTGTATTCTGCCAAACCAAGACCAATGACGCCAATAGCAAAAATAACCGGAATTAAGCCAAAATAAATATCAAATAAGTTCTTTAGGCTGTGCTTAAACACCCTCCCTAAGCTTGGCATGGAATGCGCGCGCGTGACGGCACGATTGACCGCCCATTGGTAAGTAGAATACTCAGTAGGGATTTCTTCATCGAGCATACTTTTGCCAGAATGATAAGTATCAGGCTTTAACGACAGCGGCGGTATACGCGGCATAATAATCGCAGCGATAAAACCAGTTGCAGCAATGGTCAGATAAAAGAAAACAAAGTTTTTATCGACGCCGATGGTTTTGGCAACGACATAGGTAAAGGCGATGGAGGTTACCGAAAAGGTGGTGGCAATAATTGCCGCTTCACGCTGACTATAGTAGCTTTTATCATACTCTTGCATGGTCACCAGCAGACCAATAGAGGCGGCGCCAAACCAAGAGGACATCGCATCGACCGCAGAGCGACCCGGTAACCTAAACAACTTAACGAACACCTTGCTAGATAAAGTACCCAAAAATTCCATCAAACCAAAATCAGTCAGAAATGGTAAGGATAAAATGGCAAAAAAGAACAAAGGAATCAAAATAGGAATCAGGTCTTCAAAAATCACCCCGCCGGTATTACGATTGATGATAAATTCAGGGCCGACTTGTAAATAAATCATCCACGCAAACAGCACGCCCAAAAAGCGGGCAGCAAGCCAAAACCAATCGACATCAAAAAGCTTTGCCCACATAGAGCCTTCATGCAGATTGGGTCTTAATACTTTAACTGCCAGCGCCCCGATAAAGGATGTCGTCACAATCGCCAATACCGCGTAAACCACATAACTGCCCAGCACTGCTTGCAAGGTATCGGTTAATACGCCCAATAAAATGGTGACTTTGCCATCCCACTGAAAGGGAATAATAAACAGCGCAATACCCAGTGCTGAAAATAGCAAAAACTTCCACATTGAAGCTCGCCAATGTAGGCCTTCTGGCGTGCCTGAAACGATGGTATTGTTGCCTAAAATTGGCTGGTGGGATTTATCGATATAGTTCGTCATTTAATCCTCCTTGATAGGCGACGAGCGCCAATTTTTTCTTTGGCTGCCCAATCTATCCATAGATTGAGCGCATTATGCAAATAGTTAGATAACGTTTTATAAGTTATTTTTAGTACCAATGACGCTTTAGAATATTAGCTAAAGCAGTTAAAACCTTTACCCATTTCAAGAAGAAACTTATCGGCTTCATCGACTTCATAAATAATTGGTTGTTTGCCTTTGATGTCTTCTTTTAATGCCTCGAGCAGCTGCTGCTTATCTGTGATTCGACGATAACCGGCACCAAATCCTGCGGCTAACGGCTCAAAGTTCGGGGTTTTAATATTGACTCCAATCAATGGCAAGCCGCCCTCTTGCATATAGCGGCGAATCTCACCATAGCCTTGGTTATTCCACAGCAAGACAATCAATGGCAGCTCAAGCTCAGCGGCACAGATTAGCTCGGCAATGGTAAATTGGATACCGCCATCACCAATCAGGCTAATAACGGGCGCTTTTGAGCCAATCATGGCACCAATCGCAGCAGGCAAACCATAACCTAAGGTGCCAAAGCCCGTCGACGAGTTAAACCATCGACGCGTAGCTAACGCTTCAAAGCCAAGATTGCCGCTATAAACAGGCTGGGTTGAATCGCCAACGAAGATAACGTCTTTTACTTCATCTCGAATCAGCTGTAGCAGCGCGTTTTGACCCGCAAAATCTGGCATCATTTCTTCTATCAACGCTTGCTTTACCTTTGCTACTCGCGGTGCTGCTTGATGATGCAGCGGTTGATTTTCTAAGCGCGTACATAGACCACTAATGGCCATTTGCGCATCCGACAAGAGCGCAATATCTGCTCTAAACGGACGCTGTAATTGCTGAGCATCACAGTCGATTCGAATCAGCGTGCCATTGATTTTGAACCCACCATTAAAGAAGACGTCATAATCAGTCTCACCAAGCTCCGTCCCTATCGCTAAGACCAAATCGGCCTCGCTAATGACAGCGCGACCTGCGTCCAATGACTGATTGCTACCCAAACTCAGCGGATGCGCAGGCGGCAGTAAACCTTTGGCATTGATGGTCAAAAATGTTGGCGCATCGATAAGCTCTGCCAGTTTTTGCGCGTCATGATTAACATCCACGCAGCCACCACCATAAAGTAAGACTGGATTTTTTGCCGTTTTTAAGGTTTCAACAATCAAATCTAATTGTGCAGGGTGAGGAAGTGGTTTGTTTGCTTGTAATGGCGCCAAAATATTATTAGCAGATTGACTGTTGAGAGAAGTATCTAGCTTATTTAGTTTAGGCGGCTTGGCGACATGGCTGGCATCGGCGGTAATCACATCAATGGGCAGCTGGATATGCACCGGTCCCGGACGTGCGTCATTAAATAACGCAAAAGCTTCGGCGATGACTTTGGGTAGTGACTCAGGCTGCCAAATGGTTTTACTCATAAGCGCCACTTTACTGACTATACCTTGCTGGTCATGCAGCTCATGTAAGTGCCCTTCACCGCTGCCGGTATGCTGCACTTTATTGACACTAGATATCACCAGCATCGGTATAGAATCTGCCAGTGCTTGCGCCATCGCCGTCATGATATTGGTCATGCCGGGTCCGGTGATGATAAAGCACACTCCGACTTTACCAGACGCGCGGTAATAACCATCCGCCATAAAGCCTGCGCCTTGCTCATGACGCGGTGTCACGTGGCGGATATTGGTATTCGGCAGGCCACGATATAGCTCGACCGTATGTACGCCCGGAATACCAAATACCGTCTCCACCTCGTAATATTCTAGCCACTGTACGAGCAGCTCACCGCAAGTCAAAGATAAGGCAGTTGGCGCGGAATTTGGCAGTGAAGAAGGCGTTTGCAGAGAGTGCGTCATGAGTTAATCATCCTAAAAAATTCAATAGCAATTAAATAAGTCGTTCAATATCAAATCCAAGCTAAACCCAAACTGCCCTTTAATTCCTTATAAAGGGCAGTTTGAGTGTATAAATTGTGCTTAATAAATGGCTTTAACCTTATCGTCATAGCGCACGCCCGGTAGGATACATAGCATCTCAAATAGCAGGTTCGCGGCCAGTACCGAAGTATTGCCAAACGGGTCATACGGCGGTGACACTTCTACTAAATCGCCACCAACTACGTCAAGTCCACGCATACCGCGAATGATTTCGATAGCTTGTGTTGACGTCAGGCCGCCAATTTCAGCGGTTCCCGTACCCGGCGCAAACGCAGGATCAATGCCATCAATATCGAAACTTAAATAAACAGGGCCGTCGCCTAATTTTTCGCGCACTTCTGCCATTAATGGTGTCAATGATTTATACCAGCACTCCTCAGCAGGCACGACGCGAAAACCTTGCTCGGTTGACCAATCAAACTCTTCGGCGCTATAACCCGTGCCACGCAGACCAATCTGCACTACACGATTGCCATCGATAAGGTTCTCTTCGACAGCTCGGCGGAATGGGGTGCCATGGGCGATTTGTTCGCCAAACATCTCATCATTGATATCGGCATGGGCATCGATATGCACCATACCAACAGGGCCATGTTTTTTGGCGAGCGCGCGCAAAATAGGCAAGGCAATCGTATGATCGCCGCCTAACGTTAAAGGAATAGCTCCATGACTGAGAATCTTATCGGTATAGAACTTCTCAATAATATCGACGCTTTTTAGCAGGTTGAAAGTATTGATAGGCACATCGCCAATGTCAGCGACCTGCAAAGACTCAAAGGGCGCGGCGCGAGTGGCGACATTATAAGGGCGAATCATGCGTGATTCATCGCGAATCTGACGCGGTCCCAGTCTGGCACCGCTACGGTTTGAGGCGCCGATATCTAAAGGCACGCCAACAAAAGCCACGTCTAACCCCTCAGCATCCGCTTGGGTTGGCAGGCGCATCATAGAGGCGAAGCCGCCAAATCTTGGCATATCGTTGCCGCTTAATGGTTGATTGAATTTCATCACGCACATCCTTGTATCGATTGGTCAAAACAGACAGGGTGTCTATATTAATTTTTGGTGGTGTTCTAAAAAGTATGCTGGCGATAGAAGTCAATAAGAAATCTATGCTAAGTTCTCTGATTCTATAGGGCTTTCAAGGCTTCAAAAATTGTTCAAGTTTTAACCAGCATACTTTTTGACACACCACCTAATTTTTATCTATATTACTTTTTGTCTATGCCGTTTTTTCTATAGCTCTGACAATACCTAAATATCGGAAGCGAGACCATGGTAAAATTTAGAAGTAAACTTCTATTTTTTCGTAGTAACTTTGATTTATTCGTTATTTATAGAAGTTTTATAAAAAATTTGGTTAAGACAGATTAAGATAATAGATACGGGGACATGACTTTCAATGCTAGATGAATTGATAAAAATTGATATCAAAACCTTACGTAGCTTTATGGCTATCGTGGAGTGCCAAGGCGTAACCGCCGCGCAGTCACGCTTAAATGTCACGCCGTCTGTCATTAGTGGTCATTTAACCCATTTAGAAGATCGTTTGGGTATGACGCTTTGTCATCGTGGGCGCGCGGGTTTTAAGCTCACCGAAGACGGCGCAGCGGTTTACGAGGCTTGCTTAAGCTTTAATGAGGCGGTGGCCAGCTTTCAGCATCAATTGCACTATATTCGGCAACTGGATTCGGTACGCGGCGGTCATATTCGATTATGTCTTATCGATCAGATGCCGACGGTTTTTTATGATGCGTTACGTCAGTGCTTGGCTGCGAGCTATCGTCAAAACCCACTGATACATTTTTCTATCGATGTGCAAAGCCCTGAGAGTATGCTTGATAAGTTACTTAGCAATGAAAGTGATATTGGCGTGGGTTATTTTGGCAGCTTCCCGCCTCTATTGAATTTCCAACCAGCATTTATCGAAAAGCAAGTCGTCTGCTGTGGACACGAGCATCCGCTGTTTTATGAAGCAGACGGTTTAACCTTTGAGGACTTGGAACAAAACTATCCTTGGATAAAACGGGGTTATATTACTGACCTAAGTATCAACCACGTCCGTCCAAAAACGTTAAGTGCCACCACGTACCATATGGAAGCGACCGCCCAGTTAATTTTGGCGGGTCATCACGTCGGCTACTTGCCCAATGATTTGGCCAAGCGCTATGAAGAAAAAGGAATGATGAAAATACTGTTGCCCAATGAGGCAAGCTACGAGGTCAAGCATCATTGGGCCTATCGAGAAAACCTGCATAAGCACGTTGCTGATTTTTTGCAGCAAATGGCTGGGCTTTTATAGAGTGACAAGCATTTAATGGATAATAATAAAGAATAACGATAAATAGTCATGGCAAAAAATAACCATAAACAGCTACCCTGCTTTTGGTAGCTCTTCACGTTTTAAACCAATCGTTCTAAGTTTGCCTTTATCATCGACTTCTTTGATAACCAGTGACCATTCATCATTAATCGCCACTGTATCGCCCGACACCGGCGCCATATCTAGGTTACCTTTGACATATTCAGCAACCGTTTGCTGCCACATATTTTTTTCGTTATCTTCTGGTTTGGATTTTAGTTTATCGACCAAAGACTCTGAGGTCATGACACCAGTAAAAAATGGCAAGTCGCCCAGTTTAACACTCGGTGATAGCAGCCAATCGCCATAAAAATCATCGATAGCTTTGCGGTCTAATGTGGTGTCATTAAAAATCCGCGCAATTTGGCTGGCATGATTGCCGCGCATCGCATACCACACGCTATCACCAAATTTGAGCTTAGTATCTTCGTCGACAATGACAATCTGCTGCCCGCGTACCAAGGCAAACACACTAATTTCATCAGGGTTAACGTGGTTAGAAATGCTTTTTGGATGACGTCCAATCGCAAACGCACCCGACTTTACTTGAAACTGATATAAAGTAATGCTCGCCTTATCCGATACCCAAACTTCATGCTTCTCTTCGGGGTCTTTATTATTAGGAATGCGTACTTTAAATAAATCCGCCATAAAGGGAATGGTTGTGCCTTGCAAAATCAAGGATAAAACCACCACGCCAAAGGCAATATCAAACAGCATAAAGGCACCGTCAATACCCGCCATGACAGGCAAAATAGCAAGGGTAATCGGCACGGCACCGCGCAAGCCAACCCAAGAAATAAAACCGATTTCTCGGTCTTTAAACTTAAAAGGTTTTACGCTGCTATATACCGCGATAGGACGAGCAATCAAAATCATAAAGGCGGCAATCGCGACCGAGTAATACCAAACGTTAATGACGTTCGATGGCGTGACCAATAGACCCAGCACCACAAATAAGACGGCTTGCGATAACCATGCAAAGCTGTCCATCACGCGCATGACATGCTCGGTTGAGCGCACTTTATGGTTGCCTATCAGCACGCCAGCCAGATAAACCGCCAAAAATCCACTACCACCGATTAAATTGGTCGCCGCAAATACTGCCAAGCCCGCCGACAATATCAAGATGGCATACATGCCTTCTGCCAAATGTATCTTCGGTAACAGCCTTGCCAATAAATAACCAAATAATAAACCCATACCGAGGCCGAAGCTAAGCTGCTGTAATAGCAAGCCTATAAAGCCCAGTACCGTTTGGCCAGCAGGGTCGACATTTAGCGCAATCAATCCTGTGACTAATAAAATGGCTAGTGGATCGTTGGCACCAGATTCGAGCTCCAACGTTGCTTGTACGCGGTCGTTAAGCTTGACACCGCCATTTCGCAGCAATGAAAATACCGCTGCCGCATCGGTCGAACCAACAATAGCCGCCATTAATAGCCCAAAGCGCCAATCGACATCGAGTAGCCAAGTGACGAACACGCCCAGTATCATCACCGTCGCCAGTACACCCCATGTGGCAAGCGTGATAGCAGGTCTTAGCCCCACTCGAAAAGATTTAAACGAGGTGCGCAGTCCACCATCTAACAAAATACAAGCCAGCGCCGCCTGTCCGACAAAGTTGGCAATACCATATTGAGAAAACTCAATACCCATGATGCCTTCTTCACCGGCGAGCATGCCTACGACTAAAAACAACAATAATAGCGGCACGCCCAAACGCGCCGACAAGGTACTTGCCATGATACTGGCAAAAATTAAAACTGCTCCTACGAGATACAGGATATTTAAGGTATCCATCTTTTTTAAGCCCTATTTTTAATCATTATTATGTGAGTGTGTCCTTTAGCTTTTTTAGCGTAATTGTTCCATAAAATTGCAAATTGAAATGCTCTAACTTAAACAGTCTTATTGTAGTTTTCTTAACTTTAAAAACTCCCTTTATAAAAGCCTATTCTATTGTATAACATAGAATCCTAACGGTAGTTTGTGTTAAGCGTCGTACGCCTGCAATTCCTATAGAAAACATTAACTATTGGCTCTTTATTTGTTCAATCATAAAGACTTTTAGCGCCACTATAAACCTTCGTCTGAGAATATTAAAAAAGCCCTACTTAGCATGACGCTAAATAGGGCTTTTCTGTTTTATAAACGTTTAATTATTCTCTTTCATCAATAAAAGATATAAATTTATGGTAATGAAAGTTTTTACTTAGGCTATTTTGGTTTAAGGGCGGCGCTGATATCAGCTAATAATGGCGGGATATCGTGTTTATCTGTCATCACTTCTAACATCACCAGCTTATCTTTGGTGGCCGCTGCTTTCTGGAGCGCTGCTTTTAGTTCGCCAGCGGTTTCTGCTTTAAGGATTAAGCTATTTTCTTCCGTCGCGCCAAAGGCTTTTGGCATCATTTGCCAGTCACACTTAGGAATATCATTATAGCGCTGATTTTCACCATGAATCGCTCGCTCAACGGTATAGCCATCGTTATTAATCAAGACAATAACCGGATTGATGCGCTCTTTAATCATTACCGCGATTTCTTGAATGGTTAACAAAGCCGAGCCGTCACCAATCAATAAGATACTACGCTTATGCGGTGAGGCAATAGCGCCACCCAAACTCGCTGGCAAGGTATAGCCGATTGAGCCCCACATCGGTTGCCCATAAGACGTTACCCCTTCTGGCAGCCGCACATCACTGATACCAAAATACGCCGTACCTTGGTCAGAAAACACGAGGTTTTTATCATCGAGCGCATCGGCGATGATATGCCACAAGTCATCTTGCCGAATCGGCTCGTCATCCTTGCCGTTTTGCTCATGCGGCTGCATCTCTTTGCAAAATTGCTTCGGTACGATATTAATGCCTGAGGTCATGACTTCATGCAGGGTTTGCAGCGCATCTTTAAGCGCAATCGGGGCAAAGTTTTGACCGCTGATAGATGCCCGCTCATAATGCAAATCAACCACAACTTTTTCATCAATATTTTGGCTAAAACCTGCGGTGGTTGTGTCGGTATATTGCACGCCAATTTTAATTAAGCATTCGCAATTTTCTACCGCGTCTTTAACCACAGGCCGCGATGCCACGCCCGCATAAGTACCCGCCCAACGCTCACTGTTTTCATCAAGCAAGGTTTTGCCCCATGATAACGTCGTATAAGGAATATCGGTATCAGCAATTAAAGCCTTTAGTTGGTTTTGTAACCCCAAACGATGCACCATCAAATCTGCCATCAGTGTGGTGGTTTTATTTGGCAAAAACTCTATGAGCGCTTGCTTAAAGTCTGCCAACGCGGCTCGGCTGGTGATATCTTCTTGGCTATCATCAAGCTTGGTCGTTGGCGGATAAATCGGCATTTTTGCCACATCTGGTGATAACAACAAATAACCGGGACGATGCTTTTTCAGAATAACTCGAATCACACGATCAATCTCAGAGGCAGCGTTATCAGGTGTGATTTGCGCGCGTGCCACGGTGACCGGTTCCACCATTTTAATAAAATGATTAAACACCCCATCACCTAAAGTATGGTGAATGCGGCGTTTCGAATCTTGCAGCGCGGTACTTGGCGCACCGACCACATGCAGCACGGGTGCGTACTCGGCAAAAGAGCCAGCAGTAGCATTAATCGCCGACAGCTCACCCACGCCAAAGGTCGTCACCATAGCAGCAAAGCCACGCTCACGTGCGTAGCCATCAGCAGCATAGCCAGCATTTAGCTCATTGGTATTGCCGACCCAGCGCAACTTATCAGATGCAATAATATTATCTAAAAACGTTAAATTAAAATCACCGGGCACGCCAAAGATTTCAGTCGCACCCGCTTCAGCGATACGATCGAATAAATAATCCGCGATGGTATATTGTTGACTCATTTTTTATCCTTAATGCTTAAGATTATAAGTATTGATAACTATCAATAAAGATGGGATTTCTTATAAAATGCACACCAGCTTATTTCTTCCATACAAAGCTTTTGGAATACATATTATAATAAACTGTTATAACATAAAATTATGACTGGATGACATGCCTGTTTTGCTAACTTTTACTTTTTTTCGTGTTAGGTGTTGACAGGTAAATAAAACTGCGTATAATACGCCTTCATCAACTGACGATAGTTAATTGATCATTAGCGGGAATAGCTCAGTGGTAGAGCATAACCTTGCCAAGGTTGGGGTCGAGAGTTCGAATCTCTTTTCCCGCTCCAAATACTTAAAAAGCCTCACTTAACAGTGAGGCTTTTTTTTATCCAATTTTCGGGGGTTGTAGTGTTTTTCAGTATGAGTGACTCAGTCTAATTGCTAAGTTTAACTAACATATTAAAAGCTCAAAAATCAGCACCGTGACCAAAACGTGACCATTTCGTGTCCACGCTATAAACACTGATTTTGTAATCGACCCCAACTTATTATTCTTACCTTTATAAAAAACGATGCTAAGAAATATTTTATTAGCATCGTTTTTGCTTTTCCACTGCTTTTATAAATTGAGCTCATAGCGTGACCAAAACGTGACCAAATCATGGAAAAGTAAATATAAAAAATAACCCCAACCTTAATTCTATGCTTTGAAGTGCCTTGTATATATGGCTTTGCCACTTATTTCTCTGCATATATATTTTCTGTTTGATAGTTTTCAAGATTCTTCATCATCATCTTTAACATTTGGCTTGTAAATAAATAAGTCACCCACCTGCACATCTAAAAACTCACATAACTGGTCAATAGTATTGAAATCAATTCTTGAGGACTCTTCATTATATAGTTTATGAAGCGTTGATTTGCTCATGCCTGTTGCTCTTACAACATCTGCTACGCGCAGTTTTTTCTCTGCCAGAATCACAGGAAGTTTAGACACAATCATAATTAATACCTCTTTTCGGGTAAAAATGCTTTACATTGAGGTAAAAAGATAATATAGTACACAAATCGGTTATTAATTACCTCTAAGCGGGTAAATATTAACTGATTCCTTCAAGATGCATTTTTACAGGTTGATAAAATAATTTTTATTCTATCACTTAATGCGATGACTTAATAACTGAAAAGAGGTAAATATCATGAGCAATACTTATTTAACAACTGATGAGCTAGCCGAACGTATCAAGTACGACCCACGTACTATCCGCAATCAAATGAAAGACACTGTTTTGATTGAGAATATTCATTACATACGCCCTTTTGGTGGTCGTAAGATTTTATATGTCTGGGAGCGTATCGAAGAGGATATGTGTAAGCCGGTGATGAGCGCTATTAACGGTATGGCACTTCAATAATAGAAGGAGGTTTATTATGGCTACTATACAAGGACGGTTTGGCAAACTAATTGCCGACTTCTACTACCTAGGTATACGTTGTCGAGAAAAGACTAGCTTGGAAGACAACCCAGCTAACAGAAAAAAATTAGCGACTGTTTTGAAAAAAATGGAAGCAGAAATAACCCTAGGCATCTTTGACTATGGCGCTTACTTTCCAAAGAGTACACGTTTAAAAGAGATGACAGCACTGGCTGATAGAGCAGAAGCTTGTATCAGTCGCAACCCTACCTTTAGGCAGTTTTCAGAGATTTGGTATGAGGAGAAGAAGATTGAATGGCGGCCGAGCTATCGGCAAAAGACGCAGATTATTTTGAACAAGTACTTGCTACCTGAGTTTGGTGATAAAGCGGTACATGCGATAAAAAAACCAGACTTGCTGACCTTCCGTAGCTCCCTCGCCAAAGTTCGTTACGGTAAAGATGGTCAGTCAAGTCTGTCAGTAGCACGGATCAACCAGATCATGATACTTCTTCGTATGATACTAGAAGAAGCGTCAGATCGCCATGAGTTTGAGATGCCTTATAAAAATATTAAGAATCTTAAGCAAGCTCGTCCGGATGTGAATCCTTTTACATTGAGTGAGGTATGGCTGATTTTAAAGCATGTACGCGCTGACTATAAGCCCTACTACACCATTCGCTTTTTTACCGGGATGCGTACCAGTGAGATTGATGGGCTTAAGTGGGAGTGCATTAACTTTGATCGTCGTGAGATCAGTATCAGAGGTGCATTAGTGAATGGTGAGATGGGTCCGACTAAGACGTTAGGTTCACAACGTGATATTGCAATGTCACAGTTAGTGTATGACGCACTGCAAGAGCAGAAGACGCGCACCTTTGGTAAGTCAAAGTTCGTATTCTGCAACTCACAGGGCAATCCGATAGAGTACCGTAATGTGAATAGGCGGATATGGAAACCCACGCTTGCCCTACTTGGCCTGAAACACCGGCGTGCTTATCAGACTCGGCACACGGCAGCGACGCTTTGGCTCGCTGCTGGTGAGAATCCTGAGTGGATAGCTCGGCAAATGGGTCACAGCAGTACAGAGATGCTGTTTCGGGTGTATAGCCGTTATGTACCTGATATCACCCGTCAGGATGGCTCTGCGATGGATAATCTGCTACTTGCGAGCAAAGAGAAGCTAACCAGCGCATCGAATAGCTCTGACACTGAAGCACTCATCAGGAATAAACAGACTGACAAGGAGACGTCACTATGACAATTATCAATTATGAGGAGCTGTTTGCTGAGTTTAAGCCTGACGGTGCAATCAGTGATGGTGCGAATGAGATTGCTAATGCATTGATGCGTGAGTTGTATATTTCATCGGGTCATAACCTCGCTCGCTTCTTAGGAGTGAAGTCTTGCTTTAATAACGATATGGCATTGCGTGTATGGGTACAGAAGCGCTTGGATGCGAATCTTGACTATGTGATTGAGGATATGCGTTGTCAGCTTCAGAGCGAGCTTTATGAGCTACTACCGCACTCTGACTATATCGGTTACTAAGGAGAATGTGATGAGTGTAAAACTTCAGCCGAATATGACGCAGAATGCACGAGATCTAAGAATCTGTGAGGATTATTGGTCATATGATAATAAAAGTGATTATATCGCTCATATCGAAACCATCTGTGAAAAGTATGAGATTAGCACTCAAGTACTATTCGCGACAATCGGTGAATGTTTTGCTTATTTAGATGATGTGCGATGCGAATACTGTGGTTATGTGTGCCCTTTACAGATACCAGCAGACATTCCTTATATGCGAGCAAAAGAGCGTTGGTGCTGTGAGGTATGTGAGCATGCTGTATGGCGGGAACATAATCATAGATAAGTTGTTCAAAACTTTAAAGCCAGACAGCTTAGGTTGTCTGGCTTTTTCGTATGCAATATATCTTTTCTTAAATGCAGTCCAAATTTAGTGTGCCACTACAGTCATGGCCATTAATAAAGCGAATTTATAAGTAGACGTGTAAGAGCTAGATTCAAGCAACCATTGAATGCGTCTTAGAAAGTTAAGCTGGAATTCTGCTGTAGGCACTATAAGCATCCCTTCATAACACAATATCTCATTCTAATTAAAATAGAATTTATGCATTGAAATATTTGGTGTAATGGACATTATTCATGCTGGCGTAGGGTCTAACGCTATATACTGTCTATATTTGCAAGGAATCAAAGCCATGAATCAAAAAACTGCCCTTTTTGTCGTGATAAACACACCAAGAAGAATGGACGCAAGCTTGGCAAACAACAGTATCAATGTCTCGCTTGCAGACGGCAGTTTTTAGGTGGCATCAGACTCAATAATCAAACCCTATGGAGGGAATACACTCAGGGTAAACAGACCTACCAGCAACTGGCTGATAAATACCACTGTAGTCTTAAAACCATACA
>NZ_LXWA01000077.1:0-17404 GCF_001652315.1 Psychrobacter sp. SHUES1
GGCGTGGGACTTGATGGTAGAAAAGAGCTGCTTGGCATGTGGCTATCAGAGAATGAAGGCGCTAAGTTCTGGCTTGGCGTTCTCACTGAACTACAAAACCGCGGGGTACAAGATATCCTCATTGCCTGTGTCGACGGCTTAAAGGGCTTCCCTGATGCCATTAACACCGTTTATCCCAACGCTCAGGTTCAGCTGTGTATCGTACACATGCTGCGTTACTCAATGAAGTTCGTACCGTGGACAGATAAGAAGGCAATAGCCGCTGATTTAAAGGCCATCTACGGCGCTGATACGCTTGAGATGGCAGAGGCCAATCTTGAACACTTTGATGAGGTATGGGGCGAGAAATACCCGCACGTGGTTAAGTCTTGGCGTAATAACTGGGAGGGCTTAACGGTATTCTTTGGTTACCCTAAAGACATTAGAAAAGTCATATATACCACCAATGCTATTGAGTCATTAAACAGCGTGATTCGGACAGCGGTGAATAAGCGTAAGGTGTTCCCATCTGATCAGGCAGCATTCAAAGTGGTGTACTTAGCCACCCAGCAGGCGTCGTCAAGGTGGTCGATGCCAATCCGTAACTGGACGTCTGCTCTGAATCGCTTTATGATTATGTTTGATGATCGTATCAGTAAGCATTTAATCTAAAGGGCAGTTACACAGAATTCGGGATGGGCTCAATTTTTTATGTCCATTATAAAAAAAAGCTTTGCTATCTATATGGTACTAGACAGCAAAGCATTTAGTGTTATACAATATTAAGATAAAAAGCTTTCAGAATCAAGCACTTATCCTACTCGACCGTGACTGATTTTGCGAGATTACGTGGCTGATCGACATCCGTACCACGCATCACTGCTACATGATAAGACAGCAGTTGCACAGGTACGCTATAAACGATAGGGGCAAGCGTCTCGCAAACCTCGGGGACATAAACCACGTGCATTCTATCTTCTGCGACCATCTTGCTTTCTTCACTAGCAAATACAAACAGCTCACCGTGACGCGCATGTACTTCTTGCATGTTGGCTTTTAGCTTATCAAACATACTGTCTTTTGGCGCGAGCACCACGATTGGCATGTCTTTATCGACCAACGCCAATGGACCGTGCTTTAGCTCACCTGCCGCATAGCCTTCTGCGTGAATATAAGAGATTTCTTTTAGTTTCAGCGCGCCTTCTAAGGCGATTGGAAACTGTAAGCCACGACCTAAGAATAAGCAGCTTTTCTTATACTCAAAATGCTCACTCATGACTTTGATAGGCGCATCGAGTTGTAAGCTGGCATGTAGTTGCCCGCGTAGCTCTTGTAATTTGCCTAACAAGGTGGTTAATTTTTCACCTGTCATACGCGCTTGTACAACACCCACTTTTAACACCAGTAACATCAACGCGGCAAGCTGAGTGGTAAAGGCTTTGGTCGAGGCAACGCCAATCTCAGGGCCGGCAAGCGTTGGTAAAAAGATATCGGTTTCACGCACCAAAGATGAGGTCGGTACATTACATAAAGCCAAGCTGACGAGACCTGCTGGCGTGTGCTTTTGAATATCACGAAGTGCCGATAAGGTATCCGCAGTTTCGCCCGATTGCGAGATGCAAATGACCAAGGTGTCATCGACGACCACTGGATTGCGGTAGCGGAACTCACTAGCAACCTCAACCGAACACGGCAAACGGGTTAGGCTTTCAAACCAATATTTCGCGACCAAACCTGAATGATAGCTGGTCCCACAAGCGATGACTTGAACGTTCTTGATACCTTTTAACTGTGCTTCATGACGCTGCAAAAAGTCATCGCGCAGCTTAGATGGCGCATCACTATCTAAAGCCATCTCAATCGTACGGGCAACTGCATCTGGCTGCTCATAGATTTCTTTAAGCATGTAATGCTTAAATTCACCTTTATCAGCATTATGCTGGGCGGCATCAATCTCATGTATCTGACGTTTTACTTTTACGCCATCGGCATAAACTTCAATACTATTACGGGTTAATTTGGCGATATCGCCTTCTTCTAGATACATAAAGCGATTGGTCACGGGCAAAAGCGCCAATTGATCAGAGGCAATAAAGTTCTCACCGATACCTACACCGATGACCAAAGGCGAACCTAGACGCACGGTAATCAGCTCGTCTGGGCAATCAATGTGCAAAATGCCAAGGGCAAACGCGCCATGTAATAAAGGAATAACGGCACGCACAGCTTCCAGTAAATCAGGCGTATTTTTGTAGATATCATTGATTAAATGGGCGACGACTTCGGTATCAGTTTGCGAGGTAAACTCGTAGCCTTTAGCAATCAGCTCTTCTTTTAGCTCAGCATAGTTCTCAACGATACCATTATGGACCACGGCAATTTTACCAGATACGTGCGGATGAGCGTTGCGCTGCGCAGGTTCGCCATGCGTGGCCCAGCGCGTATGTGCAATACCGATATGACCATCGAAAAATTCAGGATTGACGGCGACGGCATCGACCAGCGCTTGTACTTTGCCCACTTGGCGCTCACGATGCAGCTCGCCATCACGGATAACCGTCAGACCAGCAGAGTCATAACCACGGTATTCTAGGCGTTTAAGGCCTTCAAGTAAGATATTGGCAATATTCCGCTCAGCAACTGCTCCAACGATTCCGCACATAATTATTCCTTAAATTTTATGTTCTCATACCATGTGATTTTGAAAGATACTGATACATGGACAATCATTAATCTATAAATATAAATAAGCAGCACCACAAATCATTGTCGTACTGCTTTAGTGGTCTTACCATCATTTTTATCAAGTTAACTATCAGCGCCGCCTTTATTTTTTAGTCGGACGCTGAAAGTCATCTTTCTGGGTTTGGCGCGCACGTCCAAAGGCTAAGGCGTTATCATCGACGTTTTTGGTAATCACTGAGCCTGCCGCAACCGTAGCGGTATCACCAATAGTAACTGGCGCAACCAAGCTGGCGTTAGAGCCGATAAAGGCATTGTCTTCGATGATGGTTTGCGATTTATTGACGCCGTCGTAATTACAGGTAATCACGCCCGCACCGATATTGACATTTGTTCCAACCGTCGCATCACCCACATAACTTAAATGATTGACCTTGCTACCTTGGCCGATAATCGATTTTTTAATCTCGACAAAATTGCCTACTTTACTGTTATTAGACAAAACAGTATCAGGGCGCAAGTGGGCGAAAGGTCCAATATCGACGCCGTTTCCAATTTGAGCACTGTCAATGACGCAGTACGGCTTTAGGTGACAGGCATTGCCAATGTGCGCATTTTTAATCACACAGCCAGCTTCGATATAAACGTTATCGCCTAAGACGCAATCACCTTCAAAGACCACGCCCACATCGACGAATACATCTTGTCCTGCGCTCAAGCTACCACGAATATCGACGCGAGTAGGGTCTGCAAACTGCACGCCAGCTTCTTGTAAGTCTGCAACCAACTTACCTTGCCATGTACGCTCTAAGCTGGCAAGCTGCTGGCGGTTATTGACGCCTTCAATCTCAAAGCCATGCTCAGGCTCAATCGCGACAATATTAATCCCTTCAGCGACGGCCATTTTAACGATATCGGTGAGATAATATTCTTTTTGCGCATTGTCGTTAGTCAGCTTCGGCAGATATTTATGCAATAACGCATTATCAACGCAGTAAATACCGCTATTAATCTCTTGGATTTTTTGTTCATCGGCGCTGGCATCTTTTTGCTCAACGATGGCTTCAATATTGCCGTCTTTATCACGTTTGATACGGCCGAGACCAAAGGGATTTTCTACCGTCAAGGTCAACATTGACATACCGTCAGTATTGGCAGATTTTAAAGCTGTTAACGTCTGGCAGCTGACCAATGGCACATCGCCATAGAGAATCAGACTTTGGCCTTCTTTTGGTAATTCGGACAGGGTGACTTTTACTGCATGGCCCGTTCCTAACTGTTCAGTCTGGGCAACCCACGTAATCGGCAAATGCGCATATTGCTCATTAATATCTGCTTGCACTTGCTCGCCGCCAAAACCATGGACGATGATGGTGTCATCAACGGTCAATTGATGACAAGTATCAAGCACATGACCGAGTAACGACTTGCCAGCCAGTGTCTGTAGCACTTTTGGCTTGGCTGATTGCATACGCGTGCCTTTACCAGCCGCGAGGATAATTACTGAAAGAGGAGCTGTCATAGTATTCCTAAAAAAGAGCCTACAAATGTAACAAAATATACTTCTGAATTATAACGCAAATTACGATTTAACCAAAACGCTATGTCGTGACATCTTTGTAAACTGATTATGACATTAGCTGTCTATAGATATAAATTAAACAGCAGGCGTTCAGAAAATCTAACCGCTAAATAGGTGAGCGATATAAAAGGCGATAAAGCAGAAGTATTTATGGTAAAAACGTTTATTTGAGGCTTAAAGGATAAGCTTAAGATTAAAAGGTAAAAGAGAAGATAAAGGTATAAATAATTACCCAAACGGCTGCTGCCATCACTCCCGCAATAATATCATCGAGCATAATACCGAGGCCGCCTGCGACTTTTTTATCTGCCCAACCAATCGGCGGCGGCTTAATAATGTCAAAAAAGCGGAATAATATAAAGGCGATAATAATCGCTACGATAGTAGGTATTTGGATGATATTTTGCCAAAAGCTGCCGTTAGCGATACCCATATAAGACAGCGGCAGTAGGGTAAGCCACATACCAGCCCACTCATCCCAAACAATATGCGGATTATCGTGACCGCCCATCAGCTCTGAGGTACGACCGCATATCGCATTACCAAGGAAACAAGCTAAAATAGTAATCATCAAAAACGGCACAAAACCTAAGCTAAGCAGCGGTATAGCGACTATTAATCCACCAACTGTACCCCAAGTACCGGGTGCACGGCGCGGCAGACCGCTGCCTAGACCGATACCAAGCCAATAAACCAAACGATCAAGCGCACTGGCATTGGCGGGTAGAGGCGGGCAATCATTGGCTTGTCGGATATCAGGCTTAGATAGGTTGTGATCAATCATGGGTTAACCTGCAAAATGTTGGTAACCCGTCAGATTGGGCCAAGTAGGAAATGGGGCGGGATGCGTCGCTGTGACTGGCTGTCCTTGATAAAAAATCTCTGGTTGTACATTTTTAGCACCATCTGTCTTATTTACGGCTATGACTTCACCGATACAGGTGACATGCGTGTCGCTATTATTATTAATCGGTGGCTCGATATGGGCAGGCAAGGTAAAAGCCAGCTCATAATCATCGCCGCCCGCCAACTGACATAATAAGCGCTCAGATAGACCAACGCTTGATAATGCTTTACTGGTAGGCAGCTGCTCAAGGTGAATGCGCATACCAATGATACTTTGCTCACAGATATGGCTAAGGTCTTGATACAGACCATCAGAGATATCTATCATCGAAGTTGCGCCAATTGTCGCCACTGCTGCCCCTAAGGCAATACGTGGCGTTGGCATATGCAGCCGATGGGCAAGCTCAATACCGATAGCATTATTAGGATGCTGTAGCGCATAAGCAGCATCGCCAAGCGACCCCGAAACATAGATTTTATCGCCGACTTGCGCGCCCGAGCGGTAAACAGCTGGCGTAGCCGCATCAAGCAATCCTTGCGCGCTGACACTGAGCACTAAGTTATCACTGCGCGTGGTATCACCACCAATAAGCGTGACACCAAATAGCTGGCAGGCGTGAAATAAACCTTTAGCAAATTCAGTCAGCCATTGCTCATTCGCCAAACGCTCAGGTAAGGCCAATGCCAATAGAATACTATGCGGCGTTGCGCCCATCGCGGCAATGTCGGAAACGTTAACCGCGACCGCTTTATAGCCGATTTGAAAGGCTAACTGGTTTACGTCATTCCAATCAGCACTAAAGTGCCGCCCTTGAACGAGGGTATCAATACAGCTAACCAAGCGCGCACCTACAGGCAAGCTCATTACTGCCGCATCATCGCCAATGCCTTTTTCGACATTGCGTGCTTCGGCAGTGCTGGACGATGACGGTGCAGCTTGCATTTGCGAAAATATACGCTCAATCAGCTCAAACTCGTTCATGGCTAGTCTTTATTGTTTTCATTAGGAGTAACAAGGTTTGAATCATGTAAGCCTACGTCAGCTGCGTCACTATTCTCATCATAGCTAACATCATTGGTAGATGTGTTTTCTTCTACAGCGCTTTCTTCTGCAGATTTGTCATTAACAATATTATTTGGCGCTTCATTTTTTGCGGCGTCATTTTTCTTATTGATCTTATAGTCCATAATATTCGCTAGCGCTTTACTCGCGCTATTACGTTTAACACTGGCATTATTGGCACTGATACGTGGTTTGTTTGAAGCAGTTGCAGTTGACGTACTATCGATATCAGATTCAGCAGTGCTTTCACTAGCTTCTTCAACAGCTGCAGATTGAACTTCAGCCTGCTTAGCATTTGCTTGAGTCGCCGCTTTTTGTGAGGTGCGCAGATTGGCTTTGCTATCGGCATCGACTTCAAGCGCGCGCAATTCAATCGCCATTTTATCAAGGACAGCATTAATTAATTTATGGGCGTCAGTAGCGCCAAAGTGATTGTTTAGCTTCATCGCTTCATCAAGCACGACTTTGTAGGGAATCTCTAAGCGGTTTTGTAGCTCATACGCCCCAATCAATAAAATAGCATGTTCAACAGTGTCCAATTTATCAATGTCACGATCAAGATGCCGACTGATTAGCGCATCGAGAGCGTCAATCTGCTCTGGAATATCGCGCATCATTTCATGATAGTAGCCAATATGAACGGTATGCATGGCGTTGCTCGCGCGCGTACGGGCAGCGATATCATGCGGCGCATTGTCCTTCCAGCCAAGCTTACCATCTTTATCAAAACGGCGGTCGGTGACCAACCACTCATATAGGCCTTGCATTGCAAAGCGTCGAGCCTTACGCACAGCGGTGTGGCTAGTCTTATAAGTCGTTTCACTCATATCAAAGGTTTGCTCACCCGCACTACTGCTCGCGATACGAGTAGCTTCAGCTTGTGCATCATTGGCTTGGGCGGTTTGTGCAGCGTTAATGGCGCGCTTGAGTTGGTCAGTCATAGGGGGTCAATACCTAAATTTTAAATAACTATCATTTTAAACATCTATCTTGGCGCAAATAACAGGCTTGGCAAAGACAGCAAGTTGTAAGAAATAGTATAAAAGTTGTTAAATAGTAGACGACTGGCAGGCTGTGACAGTCGGATATTAAAACGGTGTTTTATAGAACTGTTTATAGTGCTTTTTACTATCATATTGGCACTGCGGTCTATATCAAAGGTGATATAAGCCGCAGTGCCATTTAAATGACAAATAACCGTTTATAAAATGAAGACTTAATTACGCGTCATCACTATTATCATAGTCATCAGCAATATCTAGCTGTGATAGAACCGCTAGCATCTCAAGCACCACCATCGCCGCTTCTGAGCCTTTGTTACCGGCTTTGGTACCAGAGCGCTCAATCGCTTGCTCGATGCTGTCAGTGGTTAATACACCATTAGCAACAGGGATATTATAATCAATTGCAACGCTGCTTAAACCTTTGGCAGATTCGCTAGCGACAAAATCAAAATGCGGCGTACTACCACGGATAATCGCGCCTAATGCAATGATGGCATCAAAGCGATCAGATTCAGCGGCGCGCTGAGCAACGAGTGGCAACTCAAACGCACCCGGTACGCGAATCACAGTAATGTTGCTACCCAATACGCCATGACGCAGTAGGGCATCGATTGCACCATCTACCAATGACTCAACGACAAAACCGTTAAAACGACCGACGACGATACCAATGCGCGCATCTTCGTTTTGATGTAAATTGCCATCGATATGGGTAATATCATTGCGCTGCTGTTGTAAATTTGACATAAGAAAATCCTTTGAGTAAGTAGCGTTTAAAACAAAATTTTTATGTAAAATCTCGATTGTTTTCAATAGTTAACTGACAAAAATAAATAAGTAGCGCTATGATACCATTTTTTGCACAGGCATTGATATTTTAGCAATCTTAAAGATTAAAGACGCATCTGTATGCCTTGTGCGGCCATATAAGCTTTGGCCTCTTGCACGGTATATTCGCCAAAGTGAAAAATACTGGCCGCAAGTACGGCATCGACGCCGCCTTCTATTACGCCTTCGGCCAAATGTTGCAAGTTACCAACGCCGCCTGAAGCAATAACCGGCACATTTACGCGGCTGGTAATTTGCTGCATTAAGACCAAATCATAGCCTTTTTTGGTACCATCACCATCCATTGAGGTCACCAATAATTCGCCAGCGCCGAGAGCAGCCATTTTACTTGCCCAAGCCACGGCATCAATACCGGTTGGTTTACGCCCGCCGTGAGTAAAGATTTCCCAACGCGGCATGATGATGCCATCAACCATTATATCTGCAACGCGTTTGGCATCGATAGCCACGACGATACATTGATTACCAAATTTCTGTGCCGCCTCCCCAACGAACTCAGGGGTAAATACCGCTGCTGAATTAATCGCTACTTTATCCGCGCCTGCATTGAGCAAATTACGAATATCAGCGATTTTACGCACACCGCCACCAACTGTGAGCGGTACAAACACGGTTTCAGCCATACGCTCAACGGTATGATAAGTGGTATCGCGATCATCATTGGTCGCGGTAATGTCTAAAAAAGTAATCTCATCAGCACCTTGCTCGTTATAGCGCTTAGCGACTTCGACAGGGTCGCCGGCGTCTTTAATATCGACAAATTGCACGCCTTTGACCACACGGCCATTATCCACATCCAAACAAGGGATGATACGCTTTGCTAACATAGGGTCTTTCACCTTATAATCAATTTATCCGTAAGCGCTAGTCTAGCAAAATCGCCGCCATATCAGGCAGCTTTTCGCAAGATTATTATGCTTTTAACCAAAGTTTGCTCATGCGCGGTACAATCACTGTCATTACCGTCGATATTTATCCTATTTACCTTCTTTTAATTGCCATAAGTGAGATGTCATGTCCGTCTATACCCAGTTAACCGATGACCAGTTTGCCGCTTTTTGCCAGCGTTTTGGCGTCTCATTTGCGCGTGCCATTCCGATTACCCAAGGTATCAAAAACTCTAACTGGTTTATTCAGACGACTGACGATGTAGATGGCGCGCACTCTTATGTATTTACCTTATTTGAAGAGCGTCCACCAGAAGACATCGAAAAAATGGCGGTTATCCTCAATCAATTGGATGGTAAATTGCCAGTAGCGGCGCCGTTAGCATTGCTTGATTTAGGCGCTGATAGCGCAGAAAAACGCTATGTCATACGCTATGATAATAAAGCAATTACCCTCGTACCTTGTTTGGCTGGCGCGCATCCACAGCAAACCACGCAAGCGATGTGTTATGAGATTGGCGCCGCTTTAGCCATGCTGCATGAGACCTTACAAGCACTGCAACCTGCGGAAGAATATGGCGTGCCTTTATACCCATGGGCGGAAGTACGCGACCGTGAAATGCAGTTTATGCCCGGTGACGAAGCCAAGCTCATGAGCGATATTTGGCGCGCTTACTCAGATTTGCCGCTTGCGACGTTGCCAAAAGGCTTATGTCATTTAGACATGTTCGCTGATAATACCTTATGGGACTTATCGTTAAATAATAGCCAAAAAGGCGCAGCGCGTTTAACGGGATTGCTAGACTTTACCGAAGTCAGCGTTGAGCATTATGTGATGGATATTGCCATTACCATTAATGATTTTTGTACGACGTGGGGCGATGCCGAGCAAGGCGAAACCGTCAATTTTGACCGCAGTAAAATGGCGGCTTTTTTGCAAGGCTATGAGTCGAAACGTGCGCTTGGCGAAGATGAAAAACGCGCTTTACCAGTGATGCTCGCCAAGGCGGCGGTGATTTTTTGGCTATTACGTTTAAACGTTATCCACTATAACCGTACCGAAGGTCGGACTGGTGATAACATCATGGTCAAAAATCCTGACCTGATGAAACGCTTGGCGGCTTATCATTGGTCACATGTTGAAAAAGAACAAAATACGGTCTTTGTATTGTTAGATAATGAATCGGCGATGCAAAAAAGCACTCAGATAATCGGTATTTTTAGCAATATCACCCAAGCTGAGCAAGCACGTGATAAATTAAGTAATAGCAGTGATTTTGCAATCAAAGAATATACGCTCGACCAATTGGCATAGATTGTTATTTTTCGACCATTCCTGTATCAAAACCATAAAGGCAAATCCCATGACCGATCAAGTTGATAACTGGCACAAACTGGCGCGCTACGATACCAATATGCAAGGCGAGCTGCATGCCAATCTGCTGCGTAACAATGGCATTACGGTGTCACTGCAACCGCTGAGTGCCATGCCCGGTATGAATTCTGGGATAGTGCTGTGGATACAAGATACGGATTTGGCGCATGCGCAGCGTATTTTGGCGAATATTGACACCGATGGGGCCACGCCTTATGAGATGTTTGATGAAGTATCAGAAGCTACTCTAAACCCTCCTTTAAATTCTGCAAAAGACAACAACGGCGGTGAAGTATAAATGTGTCAACTCTTAGGAATGAACTGTAATACCCCAACCGATATTGGCTTTAGCTTTGCAGGATTTCGTCGTCGCGGCGGCATGACCGACAGTCATGAAGATGGCTTTGGTATTGCGTTTTTTGAGCGCAGTGAATGTGCCAATAATGATAAAACAGCCAATGCTTCGACTGGTTTGCGACTGTTTCATGACAATCGCCCAAGCCATTTATCACCTGTTGCCGACTTGGTGAATAATTATCCGATTAAAGCGATGAATGTCATTGCCCATATCCGTAAAGCAACTCAAGGGCAGAACTGCTTAGCCAATACCCATCCTTTCGTCCGCGAAGTGTGGGGCGAGCAGTGGGTTTTTGCCCATAACGGGCAGATGAATAGCGAATTTATCAAACGCTGTCAGCGCCTGCAAGACAATGGCAATGCCTCACATTGTCAGCCAGTTGGTAACACCGATTCTGAAATGGCGTTTTGCTATTTGGTCAATCGCCTAAAAAGCAGCTTTAAAACCCGCCCAGATGATCAAACGCTGTTTAATTTTTTAACCACCCAATGTCGCTACCTTTCTGCCAACGGTTTGTTTAATTGCCTAATCTCAAACGGTCGGTGGCAGCTGGCTTATGCTGGTAGCTTATTGTTTTATCTCACGCGCAAAGCACCGTTTGGCGAAGCAAAATTAGCAGATGATGATTTGGCCATTAACTTTGGTGATGTGACTACCGACAGCGACAAAGTGACGATATTGGTCACCGTGCCATTGACTGAAAATGAAAAATGGCAACAGTTGGCGGTCAATGAGTGCTTAATATTCCAAGAAGGTGATGTTATTTATAAAGACAGTCCAAGTCAGCGTAAGTTTTTAACCATTGAAGAAGGAATTGCGGTAGCACGCGCGGTTGGAGCGAGTGTTTAGGAGTGGCAAGTATTTAACGTTGATTAAATATCAGTTAGATATAAGCGCCACAACAGCGCTTAAATTTTTCACCTGAGCCACAAATACACGGCTGTTTTTGCGTGACAGTCATAGAAACAGTCGGGTCGAGGAAATACCAACGCGCATCGTTGTTCGCTTTGTCTGTTACTTTTACAAAGGCAGATAATTCATGATGCGCCTGTATGCCGTCATCTTTATTATCAGAGATATTAAAGTAAGCCTTAAACTCAACTTGCGCATGGCGTTTACCTAGCTTTGGCGTATGCGTAATGATTTCTAATCCTGCCCAATCTGTCTCTTTTGCCCAAGACTCAATCGCCTGAATATCTAGTAAATTTTGCTGCGCAGGCAAAGTGGTTTTGACGATATATTCTGGTTTAACTAAGACAAAGGCGCTATAACGCGACCGCATTAGACGCTCAGCAGAGTCTGGCTTTGCACCGTCAATTTTATCAGCTTCGTTATTTAAAAGCCCGTCATGATAAGGCTGGCAGCAATCTTGATAAAGTAGCGGTACGCCAATAGCATTTGAGGCTGGGTTAATTTGGCAAGGGCAGATTGGTAGGGAAATTGACATTATTTACTCGTGTATTATTCATTTTTTAACGGTTCTATAAATTTTAATTGAGCCAGTTTTTTATCAATTCTGGCCATAGTCCCAGTTTAAGCTTTGCCCAAGGTTCGGGGTCACGCAGCTGCTGCCAAAACTCAGCAAATGGCGGCGCAAAATAGACCAAGAGCGCAAGGATGACGTACAGGAGCAGATACCACCATTTATCTTTATGCTGATAAAACTTCATCGCTGTACCCGATGAGCGCTTCATTTTCATATTGGACAAATTCACACTATATAGCTCATCCAATGCCAAATGTACCATGGCGCCGCCGAATAAAAACAAGCCATAAAACCAACTGACAGTTAGCGGTAAGGCTAAAATATCGTAGCTGACGTAGGTCATTCCAAGCCCTAGTATGGCCATGTAGGGCACCGAATGAATGACGCCGCGGTGTACGGTCATATTGGTAAAAATTGAAAATACCACATAACGCATAAAGCCGTAGCCCGCCAACCATAAAGCTATCAGCGCCAGTAAACTCAGCTCACTGCGCCAATGCATGACCAGACCAAAGGCAAAAATAAACGAGGTAATATTAAACCCAAGCTTAATCGGCGTCGAGTTATCAGAATCCAAATCAGGCAGCAGCCCACCGATAGTGCCGAGTGCCACGCACATCAAAAACCCTGAATCATCAATCAAGCCTGCTTTATAAACCGCAAGACTCATCGTACCACTTGCCATGAATGCAACATTTAAGTGGGTGTTAAAATTTGCCATAAAAACTCATCAATAAATAGCGCACGAAATCTGTATTTCGAGCGGCTTGTCTAGCTGTAAAAAAGCGCTCCATGATACCATAGCCACGCCAGTCGTCTAATAGAGATAATCAATATGACCGCCACTGATTTACCTGCCAAGCCTTATCGAAATACTGCTTTTGATGCATCTATTAATAACCCGTCTGCATACGCCAGCACGCTTGATGACAGCTTTGCTGCTATTGATTGGCAAGCGTCGTGGCTGTGTCACTTAAACCAGTTAGGCTATATAAGTAAAAGCATCAGCCAGCTAAGAGGCTTAAAAAATGACCCTGCTCAGACAGAAAAACTCGAACATACGCCTGATATCATCGCCAAGGTTTTGAATACCGCATTACAGAAGCATGCTGACGCCTTACAACAGTCATTACCGCAAACCAAACCTGCGCTAAACAATCAAGCCCAAACCTTAAAATTCGTTTCACAAAATGAGCTGCCAGAAGGCGAAGCGTACGAGCGCTTTATCGGCACCACCGGTAATATCCCGACCCGTGATAATTTGCATGATTTATTTAACGGTAGTATTTGGCTCACCTTTCCAAAGACCAAAGCGCTGCTCAATTATTATCATATGCTTGAGATTAAGGAGCAAGGTATTGGCGCCAGTCGCGGCCGTGTCCGCGATACCATTACCGTTTTTGATGAAAATGGCGCGATATTGGTCACCGCTGAGTCTAGTATCGGTAAGGCATTGGTTGATTTTGATTGGCAGGAAAGTTTGGTTGCACCACGTGACAAATGGGACGAGCCAAAGCAACTTAATAAACAAGCTCAGGCAGCAGTTTATATTTTTGGTCATGCACTGTTAGAGAAGCTACTGCACCCACGCAAAGCATTATGCGCCCATAGTATCGTGATAAATGTCACGCAAGATTTTTTTACCTTGTCGCTATCTGAGCGTATCAATCATTTGGATCAAAAAGTGGCCGATTATATGGACGCGTTATTATCAGAGCCAGATGTGTCCCCGCGCAAACTGTCGCCATTGCCCATTTTGGGCGTGCCACACTATTGGGCAGAAAATGTCCAGCCGAGCTTTTATGAGGACAGCCAAGTCTTTCGGAGCGGTCGTCGTAGTCAAAGTTAAAAGATATGGGCACACCTTGTCCGGTAAACGTTGAATTTTAACTGCTAAAGCATTGTCGTGGTTACGATTGTGCCACGATTCAACACCATCTAGTCGTTAACAAAGTGCTGCTTATTTGTTATGGTAAAAGGACGTTACAGTTAAACGCTAAACAGATGCATATATCTTTTGTTAACGGCGATTTCGTTCACCTCACCGTTATCAATAAATATTTATTCAAATAAAAGCACCGTTAACTATTGTACTTAGCACTTGTTAAAAACGAGCGTTTATTAAAAAATAGTTGTCGCCATTCGATTTAAGCACATTCATTTAAATTAAGAAGAAATAAGCCACCAGTTATCAGCATAAATTGCCATGCATTCACAGTCGTATTAATGGCATAAGGATTTATGCTTAGGATCTATAACAACGATAAGGAAGCTACCATGAGTGATATTTTTAATGTAAAAGATACGATTGACGTCGCTGGCAAGGAGCACGTTTATTATAGCTTGCCAAAGCTGACTGACACTTACGAGAACATCAGCAAACTGCCATTTTGCATGAAAATCGTCTTAGAAAACCTACTGCGTAATGAAGACGACGGGCAATCTGTCGGCAAAAACCACATCGAAGCCGTTGCCAATTGGGACGCTGGGGCAGAAGCGTCAAAAGAAATCGCCTTTATGCCAGCGCGTGTCGTCCTGCAAGATTTTACCGGTGTACCATCAGTGGTGGATTTGGCAGCGATGCGTGATGCGGTGGTTGAGCTTGGCGGTCGTGCTGAGCAGATTAACCCCTTTATCCCAAGTGAATTGGTCGTTGACCACTCTGTACAGGTCGACGCTTATGGCCGCGAAGATGCACTAGACTTAAACGAGAAAATTGAATTTAAGCGTAATAACGAGCGTTATGAGTTTTTACATTGGGGCAAAAACGCCTTTAAAAACTTTGTCGTTGTGCCACCAGCAACCGGTATTGTGCATCAGGTTAACTTAGAATATTTAGCGCGTGTAGTAATGGCTGCTGAAGTAGACGGAGAGCTGACCGCGTATCCAGATACGGTATTTGGTACAGACAGTCACACCACCATGATTAATGGTATTGGCGTACTTGGTTGGGGTGTTGGTGGTATCGAAGCGGAAGCGGCGATGCTTGGTCAGCCATCCTCAATGCTCATTCCACAAGTGGTCGGTTTTGAGCTCAAAGGCAAATTGACCGAAGGCGTGACCGCAACGGATTTGGTACTACGCGTCGTTGAGATGTTACGCGCTCACGGTGTGGTAGGTAAATTCGTCGAATTTTACGGCGAAGGCTTACACAGTATGCCACTCGCTGACCGTGCAACCATTGCCAACATGTCACCAGAATACGGCGCAACCTGTGGTATTTTCCCGATTGACCAAATGGCTATTGATTATCTGCGTCTGTCAGGTCGTGAAGAAAGTCAGATTGAGCTGGTTGAAAAATATGCCAAAGCGCAAGGCTTATGGCATGATGCCGATACGCCGGCTGCGACATATTCAAGTAAGCTTGAGCTGGACTTATCATCGGTGAAACCAGCCCTTGCCGGTCCGAACTTGCCGCAGCAGCGTATCAATTTGTCTGATATGCATGAGAAGTTTGGCGAAACGCTAGAGAAAATGACCAAAGACCGTAAGTCAGAAATTGATGGTAAAGTGCGCTTTGACCAAGAAGGTGCGCAGCAAGAGCAAGCCGATAGACTGTATGCCAAGCCTAATGTCTTCTCTGACGTTAATATCGATGATAAGAGCCACAAACTGCGTGATGGTTCGGTGGTTATCGCCGCGATTACCTCTTGTACCAACACCTCAAACCCTGCGGTGATGATTGGCGCTGGTTTGGTGGCGAAAAAAGCCGCTGCCAAAGGTTTAAAAGCCAAGCCTTGGGTAAAAACCTCATTGGCACCAGGCTCAAAAGTTGTTACCGATTATCTTGAAAAAACCAAACTGATGGATGAGCTAGAGAAAACAGGCTTCTATTTGGTTGGTTATGGTTGTACGACATGTATCGGTAACTCAGGCCCACTCTTAGAGTCGATTGAACAAGGTATCAAAGAAAACGATTTGGTTGCCGCTGCGGTGTTATCGGGTAACCGTAACTTTGAAGGGCGTATTCACTCGCACGTCAAGGCCAGTTACTTGGCGTCGCCACCGCTGGTGGTTGCTTATGCGCTGGCAGGGACGGTCGATATTGACTTGACCACCCATCCGCTAGGACAAGACCAAGACGGTAACGATGTCTACCTAAAGGATATTTGGCCAACGTCCGATGAAATTAATGAACTAATTGCCAATAATATCGACGCCGATATGTTCCGTAAAAACTACGGCGAAGTGTTTGACGGTAGTGCTGCATGGAACGCCATTAGCTCAGCCGATAGTCAGCTGTATCCATGGAGCGAGAAGTCTACTTATATCAAAAACCCACCGTTCTTTGATGGCATGACCATGGAGCCAGAAGGCATTCCTGATATCGAAGGCGCGCGTATCTTGGGTCTATTTGGCGATTCAATCACCACTGACCATATCTCGCCAGCTGGTAATATCGATGCTAATTCTCCTGCGGGTAAGTACTTGCAAGAGCGCGGTGTGATGCCAGCCGACTTTAATAGTTATGGCTCACGCCGTGGTAACGATGCGGTCATGACCCGCGGTACTTTTGCCAATATCCGTATCAAAAACCAGATGATGGGCGGTAAAGAAGGCGGCTATACTTACTACTTTAAAGGCGACAACGCCACGCTTCAAGACGGCGAAGAAATGGCCATCTATGACGCGGCGATGAAGTATAAAGAAGATCAGCGCCCACTTGTGGTACTTGGCGGTGCAGAGTATGGCTCTGGTTCTAGCCGTGACTGGGCCGCGAAGGGTACGATTTTGCTCGGCGTAAAAGCGGTATTGACCAGCTCGTTTGAGCGTATTCACCGCTCAAACCTAGTCGGTATGGGCGTGTTGCCATTAACCTTTAAAGATGATGAAAACGCCGATACTTATCACCTAGACGGTTCTGAAGTACTAAGTATCACAGGCCTTGATAATGGCGAAAGTAAAACCGCAACAGTGACGGCGACCCGTGCTGATGGTTCAACTGAAACCTTTGAGGTAAACGTCATGCTACAGACGCCAAAAGAGCGCGAATACGTGCGTCATGGCGGCGTATTGCACTATGTACTACGTCAATTGGCAGCTGAGAGTAAAAACGCAGCGTAATATTTAATTAAAGTGAGAATAAGAAAAGCCCAGTCGTGATAACTGGGCTTTTTTATGCGCAATGCTTTTTAATTCGTTATTTTTATACCAAACCCAACAATTAAAGTTGTGCCCAAGCACGAGCAGTTAACGACCGAATTCTTTGTGGCTGTTTAAGCAAATTATTCCAAGCCAAGCAAGTGGCATCGACAATAGCCTCATAACTGTCATAACAACGATTAGATAGCTC